>JAQBHM010000028.1:0-9004 GCA_032127795.1 Bacteroidales bacterium
CTGATATCACCAGGTGTGAGCCTTACTAAAATATTATTCCCTTCAGTCCCAGGGAAAATAATCAGAGAGCTTATGTCTTCTTCCAATGATTGAAAATTATAATCCTTAACAACTCCAATTACTTCCCTTTCATCTTCATTATTTTCTTTCCAGAAGGTCTGAATCTTCTGACCAACAGGATTTTCCCATCCAAAAAGACGAACGGCAGCTTCATTGATTACAACTCCTTTGGAATCAGAAGGAAATTCTTTTGAGAAAAATCTTCCATCAACCATTGAAGTTTTCAATGTCTTTATCAGATCCTCATCGGCAAAACAATAATTACTTCCTCTTTCCTTGTTGTCTAATCCAACCGGCCTGAAAAGATCAGAATAATTAACATTTGGAGGAACCAGATTGCATATACTCACATTCACTACCTCTGGGATCTTAAGTAATTCCTCTTTAAAAGCATTTTTGTAAGAGCCTAACGATTCTGCATTTTTTATTACTATTAGATTGTTTTTATCAAACCCTAAATCTTTTGTTTGGATGTACTGCAACTGCTTATAGATAAGTAATGTGCAAATGATGAGTCCAATAGACATGGTAAATTGAAAAATCACAAGGATACGTCTGATCCCTATGCTTTTCATCCCGGCTTTTATCCTTCCTCTTAAAACTTCAACTGGCTTAAATGATGTCAGATAAAATGCCGGATAGCTGCCAGCCAGTATACCAATAATAACTACCATTAAAATAATGGAACTCAAATAATAAAAATTATATAAAGATTTAATAGTAAGCAACTTGCCAGAAAGAACATTAAACTGAGGAAGAATAAATGCTAAGATAATCTGAGCGATAATCAGTGAAATCAATGTATACATTACTGACTCCATCAGAAATTGAGTACGAAGCCTGCTTACTGATCCTCCAAGTGATTTTCTTACTCCAACTTCTTTTGCCCTTCCTGAAAATCTTGCTGTTGACAGATTCATAAAATTAATACATGCAATAACAATAATGAAAATTACAATTCCTACAAGTAAATAGATTGTATTCATATTACCACCAGGCTCCAGCTGAAGATCAGGCTCCGAAGTAAAATGGATATCCAGCAATGGTTGAAGATAAAAACCATAAGCTCCTCCCTGCTTTAAAAATTCTTCCAATGTTATCCCCAGATATTGCTGTGCCTGGGGACCTATGTTCTTTATTACCAGGTCCGGAATTTTTGATTCAACATATTTCCAATCAGCATTTTCATGAAGTTTGATATAGGTAATCAGGGAATTTCCTAACCAGCTTGAATTCCTGCTATAATCCCATGATCCCATTGAAAGGATCATACTAAAATGGAAATGAGAATTCAAAGGCGGATCTTTAACAATACCTGTTACAGTACAAGTCCATTTTTCTGTTCCAAATTCCAGGGTCTTACCAATAGGTTTGCTGTCACCAGGTCCGGTATAACCAAATATTTTACTTGCTGCGGTTTCTGTTAATACAATGCTGTAAGGTTTGTTCAAAACCGATTTATGATCACCATGAATAAGCTTAAAACTAAAGAAATCGAAAAAATTTGAATCAGCCAGCAATACAGTTTTTTCTGTATACGAATCGTCCTCATTTACAATAGAAATATCCTTCCATGGTGCTATCCGGCATGCATTATCAATCTCAGGAATTTCTTCGGTTAATCCTGCTGCCAGAGGTGCCGATGAGTATGCAGTTTTGAATTCCTGACCAGACATGCGTCCCATAAGATTAACTCTGTAGATCAAACCGGCATCGTTGTGAAACTTGTCGAAACTGAATTCATCAACAACATAAAGTATAATTAGAAAACTTGTAACTAAGCCAATTGTAAGACCTGTAATATTGATGAATGCATAGAATTTTTGCCTTCCGATGTTTCTAATAGCAATTTTCAGATAGTTGAATAACATGCTTCTTAGTTAATGTATTATCAAATTTCAATAATATTTTTACATTTTTCACTAAAAAAACATAAATATATATAATCTGATGCCTATTGAATAGCATTCTTTAATAATCTTGTTTACTCTTCCCAATACTCCTATCCGTACAATATCAAAGTTAGATAGAACCCTCACTAATTCAATGGATGAGATGTACAGTGATTTTCAGGGAGAGGGTTGCAACTTATAAATTTTGAAAATCGGGTTTTTTGTCAGAGTTGCAACCAGGTATTGGTTCAAATCGACTTCTTTCTTTTTCTCTGACCTTCTCAAGACCCCACTAATTCGAAGGATGAGTTTTATAGGTTCCGTAAAGATGGGTTCTATTACTTTCCCATTTATCACAATCAGTTTTTCAGCAAAGATTGTATTAAGTATTTTCTTCTTGGTGCCACCGTCTGACTTCCTGTAATATTCCGGGAGGTTCTCCAGCAAGGGTACCTCCTGCTCAATATATACTTTGAAAGATGAACTTCAAGCTTCAACTTAAGACTTACATAGATTATCACTCATGCCTCAGCGAATCAACCGGATTCGCCATCGCCGACTTTACTACCTGATAGCCAACTGCAAACAATGCGATTATCAGTGCAGCGATTACAGTAACAATGTATATTCCAATGCCCGGATTGAAATGATAAGCGAAACCGCTCAGCCAGTTACTGGCAGCCCAGTAGGCAAGCGGACCGGCTATCACACCTGATATAAGTATCCATTTTGAAAATTCCCAGCTCTGCAGCCATATGATTGCTGAAATCCGGGCTCCGAATATTTTACGTAGTCCTGTTTCCCGGGTACGTTTTTCAGCCATGAATGATGCAAGACCCAGCAGGCCAAGACAGGCAGTGAAAAGTGCAATTACTGTGAACACCCCGAGAATAGATTCCACTTTCTTTTCAGAGGTATAGAATTTGTCTATCTTCTCATCGAGTATTTCATACCTGAAAGGTCTATCAGGATCGGGATTATATCCTTTCATCGTTTTTTCAATGAAGGAGATTGTCTCCATTTTTCTTGCCGGATTGATACGCAGGCATAATGACCAGTGGAAAGATGGGGCTCTTAGGATCATTGGTTCAATAGGCTTGCTGAGAGTGGTCTGATGAAAATCCCGGATTATTCCTATTATGGTATATGTTTGATCTCCAATTGTCATCTTTTTTCCTAGCGGAGAAATTATACCCATTGCTCTGACAGCAGTCTCATTAAGAACCAGGGCTTCTCTCCTGTCTGTAGAAAATTCGTCAGAGAAGAATCTCCCTTCAGCCATCGTAACCCCGAAGGTTTTAAGATAGTCGGGGTCAACGTTCACAGGGAAGAACTGTATCACGGTTCCTGGATCTTTGCCTTCCCAGGTGACGTTTGAGAAACCTCTCTGGTCAATGTTAGGAGGGTCGGAGATAGTCATGCTTAAGATATCAGGATTACTCAGGAAAATGCTTTTTGCGCTCGGATAGTCGCGAAAAAATCCTTCGGTTGTAATAATATTGCTGGTGTCCATACCCAGTTCCTTTGTTCTCATATATTTCAATTGGCGATTAACAATGGTCGATCCCATAATGAGGAAAAGGGTAAGTGCAAACTGAACAACAACGAGTGTCTTCCTGAGAACTGCCTGGCTCTGTCCACCCGGACTTATTTCTCCTTTAAGGACACTGGCAGGCTGAAATGATGACAGGAAGAAGGAGGGGTAGCTGCCTGACAGAATACCTGTCATTAGAGTAACAGCCAGTAGGGGCAGGAAGAGATGAGGCTCAAACAATCCGGCAAATTCTATCTGCTTTCCTGCCAGATTATTAAAAAACGGCAATCCGAAATATACAAGCACCAGTGCCAGCAGAAGCGCAAGGAAAGAGATAACCACTGACTCTCCAAGGAACTGGCCAATGATCTCCGAACGACGTGCCCCGTTGATCTTCCTCAGGCCGACCTCCTTTGCCCGGCTCGCTGACCGTGCGGTTGAAAGATTAGTGAAGTTAATCAAGGCGAGGAGAAGGACTACCAAAGCTGCCAGAGTAAATATGGTGAGTGTTGACTGGCTGCCCTGTTCAAAATTATCGAGGTCCCATCCAAAGTTCGATTTGAGATGAACATCCATCAGAGGCTGCATCCTTATTTCAGCCTGCTGCTGAGGAACATTTTCATTCAGAACAGCAGCTATTTTCGAACCCACTGAGGCAGGAGAACTATGCGGTTGCAGCTGGAGGTAGGTATAAAACATTATCATTCCCCAACCGTCCTGCGGTCCATCCCACCATTCCCAGAAGTTGACTATCGGTATAATACAGTCGAAATGCAGATGAGAATTTTTCGGAATATCCTTAATAACTCCTGTTACGGTAAAAGTGATACTCGGTCGGATTATTGAAAGCACTTTGCCCATAGGATCTTCAGTTCCGAAATATTTACGTGCCATGCTCTCAGTCAAAACGATTGAGCTCCTGTTTTTCAGAGCAGTTTTTGGGTCACCTTTGACGAAAGGGAAAGTGAATATCTCGAAGAATGTCGAGTCGGCGGTACTGAGGAAATCATTATAGAAAAATTTATCGCCATAGCTTATTTTCCAGCTTTCGACACCCTGGTAACGAGTGTAACTCTTCACTTCAGGTATATTTCCCAGTATTGTTTCTCCCAGAGGATAAGGTATCCTCGCATCAAAAGATTGTTTGCCGTTAGTACTTGTCTCCTTTATCAACCGGAAGATTGAATCGCGGTTCGTGTGGAAACGGTCAAAACTCTTCTCATTCCTTACCCAGAGCATCATTATTGCGCAGCAGGCCAGTCCAACAGCCAGTCCAGAGATGTTGATCAGAGTATACCCTTTCTGTCGTATGATCTTTCGGACTGCTATCTTGAAGTAATTCAAAAGCAGGGCAAGGGTAAAAGCCATTCTTTTGTTTTCCATGATTAAACTTTCTGAATTTAATCAAACAAATTTGCACCGATTAATTACATGAATTTAGTTGTGCTTATATAAAGATATTTCAAATTTTTCAACTCTGAGAAGAGGATTTGACAATTCTGGTTGCAACTTTCGTCCGCCTGCCCGCCAACCATCGGGTTCGGGGTACAGAAAAAGAGTGAGAGTGTGAGTGAGTGCGAGAGAAAACAGATGCGCTAAAGCTCTCCCATTAACCGGACCTCAGGCCTGTATTGGTTTCTTTATTACTAAACCTTATAATAAATTTGGTGGATACTCCGGGATCTGAGCTAATATGAATGACCGCTGAATGATTTGTAATAATCTGTCTTGACAGGCTTAATCCTATTCCCATACCCTTTTTCTTTGTTGAAAAGAAAGGTATAAAGATCTTATCCTTAATATCTTTGGGAATTCCGGGCCCGTTATCTTCAACACTTATTTCTGTATAGTCTGAATATGACCGGGCCGAAAGTTTTATGATGCCATCGGTTTGACCTGATAATGCTTCCATCGCATTGGTAACCAGATTTACCAGTACCTGTTCGATCTGAAACTTGTCAGCGTAAAGTTTCAAATCCTGATCATCCTGTTCTATCTGAAGTTTAATTTTTCTCTCTTCGCATTCCAGTTTGAAGAGTGATTTGATATGGTTCAGTATTTTACTTATTTCAAGATTCTCCTTTTTCGGTAAAGGAAGATCTGATAGTTTCCTGTATTCAGAAATAAAATTGATCAATCCTTCGCCCGTATTCTCAATAGCACTTAACCCTGTAAGGATTTTATCCGGATCTTTTATAGATCTTTGCATCGACTTTGATAATGAGATTATCGGGCTGAGGCTATTCATAATTTCATGCGTCAGAACCTGAATCAGTCTTTCCCAGGATTCCATCTCATTTTTATCTATCTCCTGCTGAATATTCTGGATTGAATACAAACTGATATTGTCCTTCCCTATTTTGAACTCCTTGCATCTTAATGATGCTTTGAAACCGCTGATGTTAACTATTCCCGGAAATACCTCACTGAGATTTCCAAGAGAAACTCCCAGCTCGGGATAAATCTTTTTAAGCTCAGAAATCCTGTTTATTTCTGCACCACCTATCAGTTTTCGGAATGCCTTATTAGAAAACATAACGTCAGAACCATTTTTAACACATATAAGACCATGTTCCATTTCATCTACGGTAATCTTTAAAAGGAACTCTTGTTTCTGACCTTCAAACTTACTTTTTCCAATATCCTCTTTTATTTGGTTTACTCGCAATTCGAAATCTGATATCTGAGAATTATCTCTTTTAAACTTAATATCACTCTCTTCTGTAAATACTCCTGAGTCAATGAACTGCACCAGTGATCTGTTGATCTTCAAAACATAATCGGTAAGGATCTTTATCTGGATAAGAATCAGTACGCTGCCCACTAAAAGTGAAAAAAACATCTCTCTGCCAAGAACAGTTGTTACCAGGTAAACAAACACCAGGCAGCTGATTAGCAGAATTAATATTCTTAAGGAAAGGTTTACGAAGATTGTCCTCCTCAATTTGGTATTAACATTTTTCATCGTAACTTAAGTTTATTGTATAGCGTTGATCTTGCTATTTCAAGTTCTTCTGCTGTCTTCTTAATGTTTCCCTTATTCCTTTTTAAAGCTTCAATCAATATTTCCTTCTCTATTTCCTGAAGGCTGCGTATATTATCCTTATTGTTGGTTATATCTAATCCATTTGAAAAACTGCCTTCCGACATTATCATACTTGACTCAGAAAGAAGGACAGCTCTCTCAATGCAGCTTCTCAGTTGTCGCACGTTTCCCGGCCAATCCTGTTCCATAAGATATTTCTTAAATGACTCAGAAAAACAGAGGTCTTCCTTTGAATACTTTCTCCTGAACTCCTCCAGAAAGTATTCAGAGAGAATGTTTATGTCATCTTTTCTCTCACGAAGCGGAGGGACAACTATTTCAATTGTATTGATCCTGTAATATAGATCTTCCCGGAAACTGTCATCCTCTATCATCTTAACAAGATCCCTGTTAGTTGCGCAGATGATCCTTACATCTACTTTTATTGGCTTATTTGATCCCAGCCTTGTTACCTCCCTGCTCTGAATAACGTGAAGCAATTTGGACTGTAAGGCTATAGGTAAATTGCCTATCTCATCCAGAAACAGAGTCCCCCCGGATGCCAGTTCAAACCTGCCCGCCCTGTCCTTTGACGCATCTGTGAAAGCACCTTTTACATGACCAAACAACTCGCTTTCGAAAAGAGTATCGGGCACAGCCCCCATATCCACGTGTATAAATACTTCATCTATCCTGTCAGACTGATTATGTATCTCCTTGGCAATTAATTCCTTACCTGTGCCATTCTCTCCCAGGATAAGTACCGTAGAATCGGATTTTGCTATCTTATTGACCATTTTCTTAATGGCAAGAACAGAATCGGAAACTCCGATGAAATCACTATTTTTATCAAGAAGCATCTCATTCAGGTGACTCTGCTTTTCTTTCAGGGATCTAACCATGTTCCTCGACTGCCTCAATTTCAACCCCGATTTTATGGTTGTAATAAGTTTATCATTATCCCACGGTTTTAACAGGAAATCAAGGGCCCCTTTCTTTATACATTCGATCGCAAGGTCTATATTACCATATGCTGTAATCAGAACTACAACCATCTCCGGATCCTTCTTTAAGACCTTTTCAAGCCAGTAGGTACCTTCTTCTCCACTGCTGCTACCCCGCTCAAAGTTCATGTCCAATAATACGACATCAATATTTTCAACCTGCATCACGCCTGGTATCTGCTCCGGGTCATCCACACTTATCACTCTTTCAAACTCAGGTTCAAGCAGCTGTCTGAGAGCTGTAAGTACATTGATATTGTCATCAACAATAAGTATCTTTCCTTTATCCATGTATTATTACACTACATTAATAGTCTAAATATAGAGATAAATCATATATTGTACAATATTAATACACTATTAATTAATATTAAAATTAACGGAACGTGCATCTGACTTATAATACACAGTTATACAGGGCATTAGGCGATGTGGCATATAATTTGAATAGCTTGGAAAACTATATGTTATGAAAATTTCCCTGAGAATACTCTTGAAAAACAAGCATTTTACAGCTATTAACCTTTGCGGCCTGGTTATTGGCATAACAAGTTTTATAATAATATCCAGCTGGGTAAGACTCGAGATGTCATATGACTCTTTCCATAATAAAAAGGATAGGATATACCAGTTGATTATTAAACACCCCAGCGGGATATTCGATCCAAATACGCCATACGCGGTAGCTCCATCGCTGGCAAGTAGCCATCCTGAAATTGAGTCATTTACACACGTAAGAAGATTAAGCAGCATATCCAATTATTCTTTTAAATTCTTCCCTGATTCTGACAGGCAGGTTAAGGCGTATGAATCTGAAGTAGTGAGAGTAAGCAGGGGGTTCTTTGATATTTTTGATTTCAAACTGGTTAATAGCACCGGAGGAGAATTGCTTGGGAGGCCTGAATCGGTGGTAGTAAGTTCAAGAATTGCTCAAACCTATTTCGGAGACAGCAATCCTGTAGGGCAGACAATCGATATGAACAACGGTGAGCTCTTAACCATCACGGGAGTCGTGGAGATTCCGGAGAATACCTTCTTCAGCTTTGATTTTTTCCTGCCGGATTCTTATAACCTCTCGAACGACTGGAACTGGAGAGACCCAGCCTTTTTATTACTCTACCCTGGTATCGACCTTGAGAATTTTAAAGAGAAGATCCGTTTATATATTAATGAAAATAATCCCTATAACCTGGAAGGTAACTACAGTCTTGAAATTTTACCTATCCATAAGGCACATCTCACATTCACGGGTAAACAGCAAGTATTTATCTTTTCATTCATCGCTCTGCTGTTGCTGATAATGGCTGCAATGAATTATATGAACCTTGCATCTTCTAATTATGTCAACAGAATTAATGAAGCCGGAATACGAAAGGTTCTGGGAGCAAGCAGCAGGAATCTCCGGAAGATAATTTTTACAGAAACATATATTCTTGCATTTGTAGCCACACTAATCTCGCTGTTCTTAGCTGAGATAATTCTACAGATG
>JAQBHM010000029.1:0-6248 GCA_032127795.1 Bacteroidales bacterium
GCCTGATGACATTAAAAATAACAAATCACGCAATGCCTATTATCTCCTGCCGCTTTTACTGGGTATTGCGGGATTTTTATGGCATTTCAACCGCGATACCCGTAACTGGTGGATAGTTATGCTGTTGTTTGTAATGACCGGGGTGGCGATTGTAATATATCTCAATCAGTATCCGAACCAGCCCAGAGAGAGAGACTATGCATATGCAGCCTCATTTTATGCCTTCACAATATGGATCGGGATGGGGGTGCTTGCCCTCTTCGACCTGCTGAGGAGGCTGGCGGGGGAGAAAACCGGTGCTCTTGTTGCCGTAGCTTTGACTATTGCAGCAGTCCCTGCATTAATGGCTTCCGAAAACTGGGATGATCATGACAGGTCAGGAAGATACCTGGCCCGGGATGTTGCATTCAACTACCTCAATTCCTGTGCCCCCCAGGCCATACTGTTTACCAACGGGGATAATGACACTTTCCCGTTGTGGTATGCCCAGGAGGTTGAAGGTATGAGGACTGACGTGAGGGTATGTAACCTGATGCTGCTGAACACCGACTGGTATATTGACCAGATGAAAATGAAGGCATATACCTCAGAACCTCTTCCGGTGAGCCTTCCCAAGTCGCTTTATTATGACGGCGTAAACAACCAGGTGGCTGTTTACGAGAGAGTCAAGGAGCCGGCAACGGCCAGAGAGGTCATAGACTTCATAAACAGCGGCAGTGATGTGTCAAAGCTGACTTTTTACGGTGAGGACATCTATTACATCCCGACCCGTACCGTCCGCATCCCTGTTGATGCGGCTGCCGTGATTGCCAACGGAACCGTCAGACCGGAAGATGCAGACAAGATAGTTCCCTATATAGATATCAAACTGAAAGGCTCATGGATAATGAAAAGCCAGCTTATGGTTCTTGATATGCTGGCCCATAATAACTGGAAACGGCCTGTGTATTTTGTTACAGGATATCATGATGACGCCCTGGGGCTCGAGGAGTACTTCCAGCTGGAAGGGCTTGCATACCGCCTGGTGCCGGTGAAAAGTGAAAACAAAAGCTGGTTTGATTACGGGCGTATTGACAACGATATCCTTTACGAAAATATAATGAACCGCTTTGCCTGGGGAGGCTCAGATGATCCTGACGTGTACATTGATTATTACCATAAAAGAACCCTGACCGTGGTAAGGGCCAGGTTGAACTATGCACGGCTGGCTTCATCTCTCGCCGCTTCCGGCGACAAGGAAAAGGCCACGGCAGTGCTTGAACGCTGCATGACACTTTTCCCCGTATCGAAACTCGGATATGATATTTATTTTGCAGACCTCATATCAGCATGGTTTGATTCAGGAAACGCAGAGAAGGCCTCAGAGATTGCCGGCCAGCTTGCTGATTATTACTTTGAGCATACCGAATACCTCCTGGACCAGAGACCGGGAATTACATCATATGCCGAACAGGATATAGCCCAGAACCTCCAGGTAGTGTCACAGGTACTGCAGGTATGCTATGATAACGGAAATGTGGAACAGGCAGAGAAACTCAATGAACAGTTGACTGCGCTGCATGCAAGGTTCCTGGCCCAGAGGCGGTGACGGCAAAGGATAATAAAACGGAGGTAATGACCTTCCCCTGTCAGTCGTTCAACTGATAGGCAGGCCTGGGAGTAAGGTATTTCTCAAGAATCAGGTAGATCTTCTCAGGGAAAATGGGCTTCAGGTTGTATTCTGTGCATCCTGCAATATATGCCTCATTCTTTGTCTGTTCCGAATAATAGGCAGTGATGACTATCACCGGCGCTGACCGGTTTACCTGACGGAAAGCACGGGTACAGTCAATACCGTTGACCAGCGGAACAAGGAAATCCATGAATACCATATCAAATACAACAAGGCCTGAATTGACTGCTTCAACAAATTCTTTTCCGTTGCGGAAAATAGCAACCTCAGCGCCTGTTTCACGCAAAAGGGTTTCGTAATACTTAAGGGATGCCATGTCGTCTTCAACAATCGCAATCCTTTTACCTGTAATATCCAGCATACTCTCTTTTTGACTCCGGGGAACATAATCCGGAATCAGGAATAAAGGTAACGGTGTAACCTAACAAGGATAAGCAAATTTATCTCAACTTTCAACATTGTCACGGAACTTATTAACAACAATTTTTTAACAAAATCTGTTTTTCCGGGGGGAAAGGATTCCCGGTTGTCATTAATAACACTCCCACTTGATCGTAACACCATTGCTGGTCACGGGGGCGGTTGCCTTTATTGCAAGTAATTCTTCATCACAGAACTGAGCTTCAGTTCCGTAACCTATCGGATATCCGTTTTCATAAGAGACTGTCTGGCATCTCTGGCAAGAGTCACTCAGGATCTCACATGCATTGAAGGAACAGGTCAGAATTATAAAACAAGAGGCATATAATATTCTTCTTTTCATCGTTTATGGAATTTCGGTAAAGTTATAAATTAGAAACAATACAACATTGCAGCATTTTTAATAAATTAGAGTCATTATTTAGGAGTAACAAAAACATTAATCTCAATATCATGGAAGAGAACAAAATGAAGAAGCACGTTAATGTGGTGGCCATTATTCAGATAGTATTCGGTTCGCTGATTATCCTGGGCGCCCTTGTTATTGTTTTTGCTTTCGGCTTTGTAGACCAGTTTGTCGATGACCAGACAGCAATAAGGATTCTGAATATTGTCATGGTGCCACTGGTTACTATCCTTGGACTCTTCGGAGCGGCAATGGTAGCAGGAGGCATTGGCCTGCTGACATGCAAGACATGGGGCAGGGTTCTGACTCTTGTGATGGGGGCGATGGGACTTCTTAACATCCCTATTGGCACTCTCAAAGGAGTTTACATTATCTGGGTGCTTGTACAGCCGGAAACCATAACCCTTTTCGAAAAAGGGTGCACTGAAACACCCTCGGTGCAATAATAAATCTCGGTGTTTGCCACCGGTAAAATGATTATTTTTGCCGTCATCAACCAAATGTATCATGGCCGACGACAAGAAGATCATTTTTTCAATGTTCAGGGTAAACAAGAGTTACCCGCCGCATAAACAGGTTATTAAGGACATCTCTCTCTCCTTCTTCCTTGGAGCGAAGATCGGTATTATAGGTCTTAACGGCTCCGGAAAATCCACCTTACTGAAGATTATAGCCGGTATTGAAAAGGAGTATCAGGGTGAGATCGTTTTCTCTCCGGGATACTCTGTGGGTCACCTGGCGCAGGACCCGCTGATGGATGAGTCCCGTACTGTAAGGGAGATCGTTGAGGAGGGTGCCGCCAGCGTCGTTGCGGCATTGAAGGAATTCGAGGATATTAACACACGTTTCGGAGAGCCTGAGGTATATGAGAATCCTGACACCATGGAGAAACTCATGAACAGACAGGCTGAGTTACAGGAGAAGATCGAGGCCCTTGACGGATGGAATCTGGACCATAAGCTGGAACGTGCCATGGATGCCCTGCGCTGCCCCGATGCATCGTTGCCGGTAAATATCCTCTCAGGGGGAGAGAGACGCCGGGTGGCCCTGTGCCGCCTCCTGCTGCTCGAACCTGATGTGCTTCTCCTTGACGAGCCTACAAACCATCTTGACGCTGAGAGTATCCAGTGGCTTGAGACTCACCTGAAACAGTACAGGGGAACCGTGATCTGCATTACCCATGACCGCTATTTTCTAGACAATGTTGCCGGATGGATACTGGAACTCGACAGGGGTGAAGGAATACCGTGGAAGGGTAATTATACATCATGGCTTGAACAGAAGTCTAAACGGCTGGAACTCGAGGAAAAAGGAAACGTGAAACGCCGCAAGACCCTTGAACATGAGCTGGAATGGGTCCGTATGTCTCCGAAGGCAAGACACGCAAAGTCCAAAGCACGACTCAGTGCTTATGAAAACCTAATGAACCAGGATGTTAAACAGAAGGAAGAAAAGCTTGAAATATTCATTCCAAACGGCCCCAGACTGGGTGATAAGGTTATAATTGCAAAAGGCGTTTCAAAAGCCTTCGGCGACAAACTGCTCTTCGAGGGACTTGAATTTAACCTGCCGCCTAACGGTATCGTCGGGGTTATCGGTCCTAACGGCGCCGGGAAAACCACTCTCTTCAGGATGATAATGAGCCAGGAAAAAGTTGACGGGGGGATTTTTGAGGTGGGAGAGACGGTGACCCTCGGGTATGTTGATCAGGCCCATGCCGACATAGACCTTAAGAAAAGCGTCTATGAGGTAATATCAGGAGGTGTTGATGAGGTGATGGTTGGCAACAGGCCGGTAAACGCACGGGCATATGCCGCCAGGTTTAACTTTACAGGCGCTGATCAGGAAAAGAAATGCGGCGTGCTGTCCGGAGGTGAACGCAACAGGCTCCACCTGGCTCTGACGCTGAAAAGTGGTGCCAATGTGCTGCTTCTTGATGAACCTACCAACGATATTGATGTCAATACTCTACGTGCCCTGGAGGAGGGTCTCGAGAACTTTGCCGGATGTGCAGTGATCATTTCTCATGACCGGTGGTTTCTTGACAGGGTGGCAACACATATCCTCGCTTTTGAGGGAGACTCAAAAGTGGTTTGGTTCGAAGGAGATTATTCAGAGTATGAGGAAAACTACCGTAAACGGTCCGGCAATACCGGGCCGGTGAGGATAAAGTACAAAAAACTCTCCTGAGGTCTCAGCTCTTTTCAGTTATTTCCCCTCTGCCCGTGGCCTCCGCCGCCGTGACTCTGCCCGTGGCCTCCGCCACCGTGACTCTGCCCGTGACCTCCGCCGCCGTGATGCTGGCCGTGATCTCCACCACCATGATGCTGCCCGTGGTCATCCCCGCCGTGATGCTGACGGCATGACTCTCCGGAATCCTTCATCTCACCCCTGAGAAAAGCCCTGGTGACCTCTGTTATATCGCCGCTGCAACCACGGAATACTGCAATGCCATGTGCTTTAAGCACATTTAATGCTCCGTCGCCCATATTGCCCGCAAGCATAATTTCAACACCCCTCTCCTGAAGTACAGCGGCAATGCCGGATTTGCATCCGCACCCTGTCAGCGAGGGAATTGATTCTCTGCCGGCAATCTCATCATTTTCATCAATTGTGAAAACAGTGTAGTTTTCACATTGACCAAAATGGTCATCAATCATGTTTCCCTTTGTGGGAAGAGCAATTTTCATTTTGTTAAAATTTAGTTTATATCTGTTAAAAAACTTTTATCACACTGTTCACATTGTTCTTTGTCTCCTTCAAGAGAGACCGCCCTGCGGCATCTGGGACATCTGCTCCAATGTCCCTCATTGGTGTAATCTCCTCCCTCAATGAGAATCGCCTTACCCTCTGCAAAGGCCGTGGCAACGGTCTTTCTGGCCTTGTCATAAATACGTGTCAGAGTGGGACGTGAAACACCCATCTTTACAGCTGCCTCTTCCTGCTTCATTCCCAGATAGTCACATAATCTTATGGCTTCATATTCTTCGAAAAGAAGCCTCACTGATAAAAGCTCACCCATCGGGATCCCAAACGGTTTATAACCTTCCATCTCGGGCATACCTGAAACACACCTCTTTCTTCTTGGTCTCGCCACCTGACTCTCTTAATTCTAAAGGTTTATTTGCTAATTTTGTATTGCAAAGATACGATTATGAACATAAGTTCATAATAATATTTTCATACAATTTTTATTGTGAAAAAAAAAACAGTACTTTCGCAAATCCATATACAGGAATATATAGATATTTAGATATGTTGTTAAAACACAGAAAAACAGCTTTATAGATGGCAACACGCAGACAATTCATCAGGATTTCAGCGATGGGAGCCGGGGTGGTGATGGCCGGGGCAACCGGTTTAAAACTTTTTGCCTCCGGGCTCACTGATGGTCAGAAAGCCACCATGGCTGCATTGAATGCCCGTACTCCGACATACTGTGAAATATGTTTCTGGAAATGTGCCGGATGGGTCCACAAGGACGAAAAGGGAGAAATCAAGAAAATCACAGGAAACGCTGAGGATCAAAATTGTAACGGAAGGTTCTGCCCACGTGGAACAGGTGGCGTCGGGATGTATTATGACGATGACAGGCTAAAGACACCGCTGATACGCACAGAAGAGCGTGGAAAACAAAGCTTCAGGGAAGCTACATGGGATGAGGCCTTTGATTTTATAGCGGAAAAGGTAAAAAAAATATCTGCCGAATATGGTCCTGAGTGCATTGCACTTTTTACACACGGATCTGGC
>JAQBHM010000030.1:0-3382 GCA_032127795.1 Bacteroidales bacterium
AGATTATGGAGAACTGGGCATGGGAGAAAGAGTGGCTTGACACATGGACGGCACATTGGCTCACAGGGGAGAAAATCACGGAAGAAATGCTCATAAAGCTGAGAGAATCATTAACATACAATGAGGGATATGCATGCATGAGGCAGCTTGGCTTCGGGCTTCTTGACATGGCATGGCATACACTTGAAGAGTCGGTAAGTGAAGATATCATTACCTTTGAACGCAGAGCCATGTCTCCTGCTGAACTGTTGCCCGTGGTTGAAGGATCATGCATGAGCGCCTCCTTCGGGCATCTCTTCTCAGGAGGCTATGCCGCCGGATATTATGGCTACAAGTGGGCTGAGGTGCTCGATGCCGATGCATTCAGCCTCTTCAGGGATAATGGCATCTTTGATCAGGATACGGCTCTCTCCTTCCGCCGGAATATCCTTGAAAAAGGCGGAAGCCACGAACCCGATGAACTCTTCAGGGCTTTCCGCGGCCGTGAACCATCAATCAATGCACTTATTGAAAGAAGCGGTTTTACAAAAGCATAAAAAACCTGAGGTTCCGGCCCTTGAAGCCAATATCCGGCAACAGTACATCTCACCGGCAGACTCCGCAGTAAGTATCACCGTCATGCATGCTGTCATGAAAGGGGGTAAAACGGAAAAGAGAGTATCCCTGCGGATACTCTCTTTAACCAACCCAAATTTTACCCCGTAAGGGTAATTATCATTTATACAACTTACAAAGCAGTGAACTGTCTGACGGCTGAGACAGGAGCTGCTGCCCTCATACCGCTCATAATGTGATGATAGCGTCTTCCTATGTAACCTGTCCAATAGTCAGCATAACTGCCATAAGTACCATTGGTCTTCATCACCTGGAGATCGCCTACCTCAGCGCCACTGTTGTCAATAACCTTGATGCGGTAATTAATACGTGCATAACCGGATGAAATTTCGATACTTTTCACAACCTTGATAGCCTGCCATCCTGTTGTTTCGCCAAAGGAAACTGGCTGACCAATATTAATCATCTTGGTATCGTCACGCGGATCAATGTACTGATACTGCAATTTGAGGCTTGTAGCAACCCCTGAAGTCTCATAAAGGAAGTTATAAAACTTAACCCAGGTTGTTGAATCAGTATGCGCTGTCACATTTGCCGTATATGGGAACCCATTGTCAAATACAACCGGAGGCAGGTTAAAGTCATGTACAAAAACATTCTGCTTCCCTTTGGTCAAAGAGACATTCTGATCATAAACCAGCACATCCATATCAGTACCCTGGTACATCTTGATATTTACATTACCGGGATTTACAGTGTAGATTCGGCCTACATATCCGCTTGGAATTGCATTATAGGTACTGAGAGGTGCCTTGTTGTTTGAGTACAACTGGCCATTGATCTCTACCTTGGTGATGTTATTCGCTGCCCCGGAAGTGACAGGCACAAAGTAGTGCAGCTGAAATTCCGCCATATCAGTTACCGGTGTTGTATCAAAGGTTATTTCGTTTTTCTCACACGAAACAGCTATGGCCAGCACCAGAACCAGACTTAAATATTTCATTATTTTCATAATTGTTCAGTTTTTAATGATGTAACTAATTGGTGGGCATATTCCCCGGATATGCAAACCACGGAATGGAGCACTGGTAGTTGGCTGCCAGACCTGAAATGGGTTTCAGTTTATCCAGCGACGGTTTGTTCCACATATATTCCGAGTTGTAACGAGGCCTTATCCTGTAACAGGGTGAACCTTCATTAAAAGTGTTGTATGCACTTTTGCGGTTCTGAACCTGTGCAGGTCCGAGGTAGAAGCCTTTGTAAACTTTTGCTGGGTCAGTATCCCATTTCATAGTCACAGTAGAGAGGTCCCATCCGTTACCGCTTGAAGGATATTCACCTGTATAGGCAATATCATAATGGTATTTCCTAAGATCAGTCCACGCTTCTTCAGCGCCCCAGGGATAAAGAGCAACCCACTTTTGCATCATGATATGTGAAAGTGTGAAGTCTGTCACGGTGAGTCCATCAACATATGGTCCTGCTGCATATTCCGCTGCCATTGTATTATAGGCTGCTTTTGTAATCTTGTCTCCGCCTTCTGCTTTTCCTGTTGGACCGGTGACGATGTACTTGCCAGTAAAGGCAAGGTCAGCATTTACACCTGCTTTGAAGGCAGCAAGAGCCTCAGGCTTCTGACCCAGTTTCCAGTAAGCTTCTGCCAGGCACATTTTGATCTCGGCGCATGTCATAAGTACATAAGGAGCATCATCTCTGTAAAGCCAGCGACCGCTACCGTCCAAAGTAGTTGATCCTGTTGAATTACGTCCGTAGAATGAAGGTGCTGAACCGATAGGTCCGGTGGTGCTTGTAAGAGCCCCGCCATAGTATTTGCGCTTCTTGATACTGTAGATATTACCCGTATTATCATAGGTAGGATCATCAACAGTTCCCAGCTTAACGGCTACACGCGGATCAAAATGACCGGGCACGGTGATGATTGTGTCACACACAATCTGCTTGTCTGCCAGTTCGAAGGGAATGTACGCATTGGTAACAGCAGCGATCACCTTATTGCCTGTTGCCTCGTCATATTTTGGAACAGTGCCTGTAAAGACCTGAACTGCATATTCATTCTGGAAATAGGAACGCGAAATATTACTCCTGTATGTTCCCCAGAAGTTATTGTAGGCTGATTGTGCAGCTGATGCGCCTCCACCTCCAACTGTCACCGTAGCATCATCATCGGAAGACTGGAATGAATTATTGGCAGCAGTAATAAGTTCCTGTGCATACTTTGTAGTAAAATCTGATTTGTTACTGAGGGAGGCAAGGTTTCTTGCAATCACCCCATAGGCAAATTTCTTCCACTTATCCTTGTCGCCACCATAGATGTAATCGTTACCGCTGATCTTTGTTCCATATTCGTGAACATCATTCTTTTCAAGGTACTCTATGGCTTTGTATGCCCAGTCCCTTACTGCAGAGTAGATCGTATCCTGTGTATCATACCTGTGCTGGAGAAGCCCGGGCACAAATGCATCCTTCAGAATAACTTCGCCATGGAATTTGGTCAGCAAGTCCCATGAAAATGCTTTCATGGCAAGACCTATGCCTGCCAGAGTCCACTCTTCACTTTCAATCGACTGGTTGATCACGTTTTCAAGGTTCATTCCCTGAAGCCAGTAAGTAAATCTCCATTTCTCACCACCGGCATCGCTGCCCAGATAGTAATAATGAGTAGCAAAAGGAGTATAGGAGGTAGTACCCATCATCTGGGACAGGGTTCCTGTGGCACGGATGTCATAATACAAACCACCATATGCCTGCTGGATACCCGCAAGGTAGAGATAACCTTCCACCTGGGCAGGAGCATCCAAATTTTGGT
>JAQBHM010000031.1:0-2593 GCA_032127795.1 Bacteroidales bacterium
GGGCGCGGAGGGCAGCCCGGGACAAACACGTCAACGGGTATCACATGCTCAACTCCCTTGACAACGTTGTATGAATTCAGATAGAAAGGTCCGCCCGATATGGCACATGCACCCATAGCCACAACATATTTGGGCTCTGACATCTGCTCATACAGCATCTTGAGCACCGGGGCCATCTTATTTGTTATTGTACCGGCAATGACTATAACATCAGCCTGACGCGGCGAGGCCCTATACACTTCCATGCCGAAACGGGCAAAGTCATGACGCGGAGCACCTGCCGCCATCATCTCAATACCGCAGCAACTGGTTGCAAATGTCAACGGCCATAATGAATTCTTGCGGCCCCAGTTGATGACACCGTCAATAGAGGTCAGGAAGACATTGCCGCCAGATTCCTGTAACTGTTCAAGGGCTTCATTGTCCCCGAACTCCTCTTTTTTCATGCCTTTTATTCCCATGTGAGTGCGTGTTTTTTCCATGCATAGGCCAACCCCAGACCCAGTACAAAAATGAATACGACTATTTCAATAAATGCCACCATGCCTACCTCCCTCATGACAGCAGCCCACGGAAACAGAAAGACAATCTCCACATCAAAGACCAGGAAGAGAATAGCAAACAGATAGTACCCGACATTAAACTGTAACCAGGTTGTTCCCTTGGTTGGAATGCCGCATTCATAGGGGTCAAACTTCTGAGGGGCAAATGACCGCGGAGCTACATAACCTGAGAATATCAGTACTGCTCCTACAAAAATGGCCCCCACCAGAAAGAAAAGAACAATGGCTTGGCTGCTCATGACAAATGATTTTTTTTAAATATTAAAATCGCCGCAAAGATATCTGTACAGAGTTTTTCCGGCATAGGACATGATATTTATCACTTTTTTGTTAAATTGATAACAGGGCTTTTCGCCTTCAATATTCTTATTTACTGACCGATCGGGTCAAAAATATTCTTCAGCATATTACGCGGGGAACAGTGATAAAATCTATTGCCACCACGGAAAGATCTTTTCAGGGCCAATGGTTATTATATTTCATCAACCTTCTCCATGTTGCCGTTTGCACTATTAACCTCGGTAACAGGCATCTCTCCCTTCTGGATAATATTACCGATGGCCATTACAAATATCGTAATAAGTATCACAAGGGTAACAACTTCATCCGGGATGACTGAAAGTTTTGATCCTAGAGGAATACTCAGGAAAAGAAGTATTGTGATAAGTCCCCGCGGCGCAAACAGTACCATTGGTACAGTTGGCATACGGATTACCAGTTTAAAGAAGAGCCATCTTGTAATGTACAATCCGGCACAGATAATTAAGGCTGTCAGAATGTTTTTATAATTAAAGAGATTAAGGACCTCGGTATAATATCCGAACATAATAAAGAAAAATGACCTCACCAGGAATGTAAGCTCTCCAAGTATGTTCTTGAATGAACTGATGTCCTTTCTGAATTTTGGAAAGTCGACGAATTTTTTGACAAAATCTATTTCCAGGAATTTGTTGTTGGCCAGAGCCAGTCCGAAAATGAGTATCATCAGCAGGGCCGGCAGATGAACAAGCTTAGCAAGGCTGTAGATAAGAATAATTGACGTAAGGATAATCACATAATTAATGTGGTAACGGGTTTTATGGAGCAGGTATGCAAGACCGGCACTGGAGATCAGGGCGATGATAACCGTTATAAATCCGTCACGGACAAATTTAAATACTCCGATTCCAAATGAACTCTGACTCAGTAATATGAAGTCGAAGAGCATTATTCCGATAATATCGGAGAAAGAGGTTTCGTAGACAACGAATTCCTTATCAGACTTTCTCAGGCTGGAAGCTGCAGGAATTGCAATGGAACTGCTTATTATGCCCAGAGGTATTGAATTAAGCAGTGAATCCCTGAATGAAAAATCCATGTACTTCACAAGCACGAATGTCATGACGACAATAAAAACACCGAAAAGTATCAATGCCGACAAAATCGATTTAAAAATCAGAACCTTCTTTTTTCTGCTGATCTCAATATCCAGACTGGCTTCCATCACAATCATAATGAGCCCCAGGGTTCCCATTACCGGTAGCAAAGGCCTTATATTCGGAATTGAGAAGCCGGCGGATGCTGAAACAAGTTGTATTCCCATTCCCAGGGCTATCAGCAGTATAACCCCCGGAATCTTTGAAAATTTGCTTGAAATGTCAAAGATATAAGAGAGTATTACTATGACACATAATGCAAGAATGATGTAGTTGGTCATTTTTTTAGGATTAATTTACCTGATTTTCATCAGAACTGTTTTTAAGCGTCCGGGGCATAATAATTCAATTCACAACCATAATAACAGAAAATCAAAAATGAGGTTCAAAAACAGATCAATATTTTAAACGGTGTGACAATCAGATCTGCTGACAGTCCACCTGTCTGATCATGGCATCAGTAACATGCTGTCGCCGTAACTAAGGAACCTGTAGCCCGTATTAAGGGCATGGCTGTAGATCTCTTTCCACTCCTTGCCGGTAAAAGCAGCTACCAGGAGCAGGAGAGTGCTTCCCGGCTGATGAAAATTGGTCAGCATCGCTGTCACCATCCTG
>JAQBHM010000032.1:0-3629 GCA_032127795.1 Bacteroidales bacterium
AGGAGGTATGATTGTACCTATGCTGATGACAATTGTTCTCGTACTTATTATTTTTGTTTTTGAAAGGATGATTACCCTTAGAAAGATCCAGGGAAAAGGCAGTTTAAATATTTTTCTTGCCAAACTGAAATCACTTCTTTCTGATGACAAAATTGAAGATGCAATCACTGCATGTGACGTTCAGAAGGGTTCACTTGCCAATGTCATGCGAGCGGGGCTTGAGCGTTTCCGCTATCTTGAGACTGACAAGGAGCTGGAAAAAGACCAGAAGATCACCTCAATGAAGCAGGCTCTGGAAGAGGCAACAGCCCTTGAGCTTCCCATGCTGTCAAAAAATATGGTGATTCTTTCAACCATCGCTTCAATCTCAGTGCTTGTAGGTCTTATCGGTACTGTTCTCGGTATGATCCGTGCTTTTGCTGCTCTTGCTCAATCAGGCGCACCTGATGCACTTGCTCTTTCAACCGGTATATCAGAAGCCCTTGTTAACACAGCATTCGGTATTACAGGTTCAACCCTTGCCATTATTTTCTTCAACTATTTCTCATCAAAAATAGACGCATATACTTTCAAAATTGATGAGGCAGGCTTTACCCTGACTCAGACTTTTGCAGCATCTGTCAGAAAATAATTGTACGGGTTTATTCTTTTGGTTACAAACAAGAAAGGATTAAAACATGCCAAAGATTAAATTACCAAATAAGTCACCCAGAATTGACATGACACCGATGGTGGATCTGTTCACGCTGCTGCTTACCTTTTTCATTCTTACAGCGACTACCAGACCCCAGGAACCGGCTCCTGTTGATACTCCTTTTTCTGTATCAGAGAAAGTAATAATGGATGCCAACGTTATGACAGTTATGCTTGCTGTTGACAACAGGATATTTTTCAACGTTGATAATGGCCCTGATACCATTTTGCATTTCAGACCCAAGATTCTGGCAGAAATGGGAAAGCGTTACAACATTGAATTCACTCCTGAGGAACTGCGCAAGTTTGAGAAAAGCAATATGGCCTTCGGGGTTCCGATCCAGGATATGAAAGCATATCTGGCAGCTGAAAATGTTCAAGACCGAGAAGCTCTTGAACTAAAAGGCATTCCTATTGATTCTACTGACAATCAGCTTGCTCTGTGGGTTCTCTTTTCACGCCAGATCAACCCGGCTGTGAATACGATGATCAAGGGTGATGCAAATGTCGACTATCCGCTGGTAAGGGAAGTACTTGACATACTTCAGGATAAGAACGTAAACAGGTTTAACCTGATTACAAATCTTGAGGCAATTAAGGTCGAACAAGAAATAACTGAGTAATATGGCAGAAATTATACAAGAGGAAAAACAAAAGGGTGGAAAGAAGAAGCCCAAGAAAGGGTCTGCCCATATTGACATGACGCCAATGGTTGACCTTATGTGTCTTCTGCTCACGTTCTTTATGCTTACCACCGCTTTCAGCAAACCAAAGGTCATGGAAATCGTTCTTCCTGAGAAGATCAAGAAGAATGAAAAAGTGGATCCCCCGAAGATTGCTGAATCGCGTACTCTGAACATCATCCTGGGACCTGATGACAAGGTCTACTGGTATCCCGGGAAAGCTGATCCGGAAGCTCCCCCTCCTTTACAGGAGACTGATTTCAGTGCCACAGGCATACGCCAGGTACTGCTTGACAGAAACAGGGCGCTTTTCAAGAAAATTGATGACTTCGAGAAGCAAGTTATTTCTGGTGAAATAGAAATTAAACAGGATTCTCTGCAGGCAGCAATAAAGCAGCTTAAAACGGATGATGACACAGGACCAATCGTTCTGATAAAACCGTACAAGACATCCAAGTACAGGAACTTTGTCGATATAATCGATGAAATGTCAATTGTCGGGATTGCACGTTACACATTTACTGACATCAGCTGGATTGAAGAGGGTATGGTGACTACCGCAATTGGTACCACACCTCCTGCTACACCGGCACTATAGAACGATCAGGATATGGCAAAAGAAAAGACAAATCATCCAAGTTTCGAAGAAGTTGTCTTCGAAAAGAGGAATAAGGCATACGGGGCATTCGATCTTCGCAAGAGATACAGCAAAACCATGATTATCTCTACGATTATCGGAGTAATAATTATTGCAGCTTCAGTAATCATACCTTATACAAAGGCTACCCGTGTTGCGAACATAAAATTGAGGGATGCCAATGAGATTATTGCTGAAATGGCCAATAATCTCCAGCAGGAAGACGCTGCACCTCCTCCACCACCACCACCACCGCCGCCGTCTGAACAGCAGACTGTTGTTAAGTACGTGGCTCCGGTTGTGGTTGATTCTATTAAACCTGAAGACCAGTCAAGGTTCATGACCGCTGATGAAGTGGTTGCCACAACTGTGGATGACGAAGTTGTTGAGGTTGTTGAACAGGTACAGATAGAGGTACAGGAAGAAGCACCCCAGGAAGTATTTGTTGTTGTGGAAGAGATGCCTTCATTCCCGGGTGGGGATGTGGAACTCTTCAAGTTCATCTATGACAACATCAAGTACCCTGAGATAGCAAAGGAGAATAACATCCAGGGAAAGGTCATTCTGCGATTCTGCGTTACATACAAGGGCAAAGTTGACCAGGTATCCATTGTCAGGGGTGTTGACCCGGCTCTCGATGAAGAGGCTATTAGGGTTATAAAAATGCTCCCGCTGTGGAA
Organism: Bacteroidales bacterium; assembly: GCA_032127795.1. Taxonomy (GTDB): domain Bacteria; phylum Bacteroidota; class Bacteroidia; order Bacteroidales; family VadinHA17; genus SR-FBR-E99. The sequence goes on from JAQBHM010000032.1 coordinate 2,694, forward strand.
ACCAGGCAAACAGGGCGGAAAACCCGTAAACGTCTGGTATAGTGTTCCAATCAGCTTCCAGCTTAAATAGTAAAAACGTAGCTTGCTACATTTCTACAGAATAAAAACAAAAAAGGTGCCCCTGGAAAGGGCACCTTTTTTAATTCAATTACTGTCAGCGATTTAATATCATATTCAGGTACCTGTCAGCAAGAAGGGTTTTGTCACTTTCAAGACCGCTGATTACTACCAGCCTGTCACCTTTGCAGACTATGTAAAGGAAACCGTTGAAACCATCCTTTTGAACATATTTCTGTATCTCATCATTGCCCCCGCCTGCAGGAGTGTCTGTCAGTCTGGCTGCCATTGCGGCAGCCTCCGCCGGTGACTCTGTATTGAAAATATAAATATCAAATCTATCACCCTCAACTTCATAAGAAGCCCTGTAAGCCCCACGAAGATACTCATGACCCAGAACACCTTCAAGTAGAAATGTCTCCTGGTTCTTTAGCAATCCTTCTGCAGGGAATGACCTTAGCAAAGCAGGAAATTCATTGCTGCCATCTATCCCTTCAGCAATCTTATCTGCAAGAACTGTCATCATCTCATTAACCTTCGCCGACCCGGAGTGTGTCATGATCTTGACATAATAATTTCCTTTATAGAAATTGAGAACTCCCTCTTCCGTATAACCCTGCACACCGGTTGATATGAATCTGTATCCCGGGGAACGCTCCAGAGAGTATATTCCAAAAGCCTGGGCATCATCAGCAAACCTGTACACCTCTGCCTTGACAGAGTTTTTACCCTTAACATACTCATTGATACGAAGATCAATAAAACCCAGGGCAAGATATGCATCGGCGGCTCCGTTGATATAATCCCACAGGTAGTCAGGCGTATATACGGGATATTCGCTGACGGTCCTGTATTTCTTCAACTGCGGAAACACAGTAT
>JAQBHM010000033.1:0-6928 GCA_032127795.1 Bacteroidales bacterium
ACCTTCTACATGCTCTACGGGATTGACAAGCACAAATAGTACTACTGCTTTTTGCCCGTTGTATTGGCGACGGTAACGCCTGTCAGCCGGTCATACCTTTGTGCGGGGTCACGGAAATAGGTCAGAATAAGATAGTCATTCTCAGTCTCGTAATGGTTACCTTCAAAATGGGCTTCACCGGGCTTGTCACTACCTTTGGGCACAAAGACAAACTCATAGTTGTACCATCCCTGTTTCAGCAGCAGAGTAGCCTCGTACCATCCACGCGAGAGGTTATATGACATGCGGTTGAGCGGCCCGTAAGACCAGTCGGTAAATGCCCCGGCAACGTAAAGTGATCCTCCTTGCAGTTCGGTGGCAACAGGAAGGGTGAAATATACATACACATAATCAGCATCCCTGTCGGGAGTGTCACTCTCTTCCATGGCAATCCAGTACTTGCCGTTAAAGTCTTCTTCATGAAAATACTGTTTGTATTCCCTGTCTTCAGAAGGCAGGAGGAAGACATGGTATTTGCCTGTGAGGTATTCAATAGACCTTACATTCTGTCTCTTCTGCCTGATTGTTTTTATGTCGAAGAAGCGGAATTCATTGCCCCCGGTGAAAAGAGTCCTGTCAGAGAGCGAGTGGTACTCAAGCCTGGCATTACCTACGAAGTCGGGTCTGAGGCTCATTTTCGCCCTGTCAGGCCTGCCGTTCTGCAGTACTGAGATGGTGACCTCACGGTAGGGGTCATTGATCCTTAATGATCCGGTAGAGATGGTTATCTCAGGCTGCTGATGGCTTTCAGAGGTACCCGGGGTCATGGGCCTGCGAAAGATGACACTGGCAGTGGTGGCATTCTCATGAACATAAAACCGCCTGGTAAGAAGAGGTCTGTCTTCTTCACCTGATGCGTAAATGACGATCAGGTAATTGCCGGAGATCTTGAACTGCACATCTTCATTGGGTAGCCTCAGCGAATAATGGGTATAGCTGACGGTAGTATTGAATGAGGCGTCATAAGAAGATATCCGGTTCTCTTCAAATCCTTCCAGGTAGTCACTGTTGAAGAGATCACTGTTGTACCAGTCGCGGTCACAATGAATGATTTTATAGGACAGTGAGCCATAGTCACCTTCAACCACATCGAAATGAAGGGTCAGCTGTTTATCGCTGTAAAGAGCAATTACAGGATATGTCAGCCGCCAATCCTCTTTTTCGAACCATACACTTTTTATATTTTCCGAGGAATAGTCGCGGAGGGAATTATCCTCTCCGGATGAATAAAAGAGAGGGAATAAAACTGCTGATATGAATAAACTTAATAATTTTATCATTGTTTTCTGACGGCGGTTGAATTTAAGTTCTTTTAAAAATACAAATATCCTGCCGGATTTACCGTGGCATAATAAAAATAAATGAATGTATGATTTATGTCACTTGGAAGTGTGAAAGGAATAACAATATATTAATATTGCAACTTAAATTTCTGAATTAAGCAGAACCATATATGCCATCACCAATCAAATTACGCAGAGGCTTGAATATCAAGCTTGCAGGCAAGGCAGAGAAGATCCTTCTTCCTGAGATTCCCATAACCCGTTATGGGATCAGGTTCAATGATTTTGAAGGTTTGACGGCCAAGCCTGTGGTAAAGGAGGGTGACACGGTCAAGGCCGGCACCACTATTTTTTATGACAAGAGTTTTCCGGAGATAAAATATGTATCGCCTGTCAGCGGTGTTGTCAAGGGAATAATCCGCGGTGAGAAGCGTCTTCTTCTTGAAGTTGTGATAGAACACCTGGGTAATGAAAAGGTTAACTTTGGCCCCGCCGTTGATCCTTTGAATCTTTCGCGTGAGGAAGTCAAGACAAGGATGCTTGAGTCAGGTCTCTGGCCGGTACTGAGGCAGAGGCCTTATCATATTGTGGCAAGGCCAACGGGTGTGCCCAAGGCTGTTTTTATATCAGCATTTGACACTTCACCTCTGGCTCCGGATCTTGACTTTGTCATGGCCAACACTCACGGAAATCATCTTCAGACGGGCATCAATGCTCTCACGCGGCTTACAGACGGCAAGGTGCATCTTTCATTTGATGCTGAGGGGTCACGTGTTGCCGAAGTGAAAAACCTGAAGAATGTAGAGGTGCATAATTTTTCAGGCCCTCATCCGGCAGGAAATGCGGGGGTGCAGATACATCATATTGACCCTGTCTCAAAAGGCGAAACGGTGTGGTATATTGATATACAGGATGTGGCAGCGCTGGGCAAGCTTTTTGCAAAGGGAGAGTACGACCGTGACCGCATCATCGCTCTTGCCGGTCCGGGTGTCCTTCATCCAAAATATTACCGTATCAGACCCGGCTCATCTGTAAGCGGTATCCTTAAATCAAACCTGTCAGAAGGCAACATGAGGGTGATAAGCGGTAATATCCTTACCGGTAAGGCTATCACTGCCGAAGGATCACTCGGGTTCTATGACAACATGGTAAGTGTCATTCCTGAAGGTGACTACAATGAATTCTTCGGATGGGCTACACCGGGTTTCAGCAAGTTCAGCTACTGGAAGGCATTTATGTCTAAGCTTCTTCCACGAAAGGAATACAATATGGATACAAACCTTCACGGAGGTCACCGGGCTTTTGTGATGACAGGTCATTATGAAAATGTTCTCCCGATGGACATATATCCCATAAATCTTGTCAAGGCAATAATGGCTGAGGATATTGAGCTTATGGAACAGCTGGGAATATATGAAGTGGCTGAAGAGGACTTTGCATTATGTGAATACATTGATCCTTCAAAGAGTGAGATACAGGAGATTATCCGCAAGGGTATAAACCTGATGATCAAAGAGATGAATTAATATTAAGGTAATCGCGAAATAATGAATTTCTTACTCAGACAAATAAAGAAGATAAAGCCTCATTTTGAGAAGGGCGGACGCTTCGAGAAGTTCTATTCTGTCTTTGACGGATTTGAGACCTTCCTTTTTGTTCCGGAGACGGTGACAAAGAAAGGATCACATGTCAGGGACCACATGGATTTAAAGCGCACAATGATACTGGTAGTCCTTGCATTGATGCCGGCTCTTATTTTCGGGGCATGGAATGTCGGTCTTCAGCACACCAGGGCTTTTGGCCTGGAAGACTGGACCACCATACAGATGTTCTGGTTTGGCTTTCTGAAGATACTGCCTCTGATAATTGTCAGTTATGGTGTGGGACTCGGCATTGAATTCATAGCTGCACAGATGCGCGGGCATCAGATAAATGAGGGTTTCCTGGTGTCAGGGATGCTTATTCCTCTTATCATGCCGGTAGATGTACCCCTCTGGATGCTTGCCGTTTCTGTAGCTTTTGCCGTCATTATAGGCAAGGAAGTATTTGGCGGAACCGGAATGAATATTCTCAATCCTGCTCTTACTGCCCGGGCTTTCCTCTTTTTCAGTTATCCCGGATGGATGACAGGCGACAAAGTGTGGATTGAAGGATTGACAAAGGGTGTTGGCATCGATAGTTTTTCCGGGGCCACACCGTTAGCCATTGCCAAGCTTGAAGGTATCAACAGGTTGCCCTCAGCAATGGATATGTTCCTTGGAACTGTTCCCGGGTCAGTAGGTGAGACATCTACCGTTGCCATTCTCATCGGGGCACTCATTCTGATAATCACGGGTGTTGGCAGCTTCCGCATAATGTTTTCAATGGTGCTTGGGGCTCTGGGCACGGGGCTTCTGCTCAACCTCACAGGAGGCAATGAATACACACAGATACCGGCATATTATCACCTTATCATGGGAGGTTTTGCCTTTGGCGCGGTGTTTATGGCAACTGATCCGGTTACAGCGGCTCAGACAAACACCGGCAAGTGGATCTACGGAGCACTGACCGGCATAATGGTAGTGATAATCAGGGTCTTCAACCCGGCTTATCCCGAGGGAACGATGCTGGCGATACTGCTGATGAACGTATTTGCACCACTCATTGATCATTATGTGGTGAATGCAAATATCAGGAGAAGATTAAAGAGAGTTAAGACAACATAAACGATTCAGAAGATGAAAGATTTCAGTAACAGATATATTTTCACTTTCTCTCTGGTGATGGTTGTCTCCGTCGCCATTCTCCTGTCGCTGACAGCATTGCTGCTGCAGCCGAAACAGGAAAAGAATGTTGAAGTGGAAAAGAAGATGAACATACTCTCCTCAATCAATGTCACATCGGAAAAGACCAATGCAGTGCAGCTGTATGACAAGTATATCAGGGACAGTTATGTAATAAACAGTGATGGTAAACATACTGACGGGGTGGATGCTTTTACGGTAGCCCTGCGGTCAGAACAGAAGAAACCGATTGCGGAACAGAATCTCCCGGTGTTCATTGCCGTGACGGAAAGCGGAGACACGCTCCATATTTTTCCTCTGGAAGGTAAGGGGCTATGGGGGCCTATCTGGGGTTATGTAGCCCTTATGCCTGACATGAGTACCATTGCAGGAGTAACCTTTGATCACAAGGGTGAGACACCGGGACTGGGAGCTGAGATCAATACCACTGAATTTGAGAGTCAGTTTTTGAACAAGACCCTGTATGAAGCCGGGAAATTCGTATCTGTAATGGTGGTCAAGGGAGGGGCTCGTCAGGGAAACAAACATGAGGTAGATGCAATTTCAGGCGGGACCATCACAAGCAAAGGGCTTGAAGCAATGGTTCAGGAAGGCCTGGCAAAATATGAGAGATATTTCACTGAAAACAGGAAGTAGACATGGAGAAAATTGAAAAGGAGCCGCTTTTCTCGGCAAAGAACATAAAACTAATGGCCAATCCCCTGAACCAGGATAACCCCATTACCGTGCAGGTACTGGGTATCTGTTCTGCACTGGCGGTGACGGTCAAGATGAAGCCTGCTATTGTCATGGCGCTCTCTGTCATGGTGGTGCTGGCTGTTTCCAATGTGGTTATTGCAGTCATGCGCAAATCGATACCCGGGAGGATAAGGATCATCGTTCAGCTGGTTGTCATAGCGACCATGGTCATCCTGGTGGATCAGTTGCTCAAAGCCTACGCTTTTGATGTCAGCAAGCAGCTCTCGGTATTTGTCGGGCTGATAATCACCAACTGTATAATCATGGGGCGCCTTGAGGCTTTCGCGATGGGCAATAAGCCCTGGCCTGCATTTCTTGACGGACTGGGCAATGCCGGAGGTTACGGCTGGATACTCATAGTAGTATCATTCTTCCGCGAGCTGCTGGGCAGCGGAAGTGTCATGGGGTATCCCATTATGGAGAAACTGGGAATTTATAAGACCGGGTATGAAGACAACGGCATGATGATACTCCCTCCGATGGCGCTGATAACGGTGGGACTGATAATATGGGTCCAGCGCAGCCGCAATAAATCACTTCTTGAAACAAAGTAACGAATCAGAAGATGGAAAATCTGCTCAATATATTTGTAAGGTCGATTTTTATCGACAACATGATCTTCGCTTTCTTCCTTGGCATGTGCTCATACCTTGCAGTGTCAAAGACAGTGAAGACCTCTATGGGACTTGGTATAGCGGTGATCTTTGTGCTGCTCATCACCGTCCCCGTCAACTTCCTTCTTGAAAAATTTGTACTTAAGAAGGGGGCGCTGGTATGGATGAGTGACAGCTTCGCTACCCTCGATCTCAGCTTCCTCTCTTTTATAATGTTCATTGCGGTCATCGCCTCCATAGTGCAGCTTGTTGAGATGATCATTGAAAAATTCAGTCCTGCCCTCTACAACTCCCTGGGCATCTTTCTGCCACTGATAGCTGTTAACTGTGCTATTCTGGGGGCATCACTCTTCATGCAGGAACGTGAATATGATAACATTGCTGAGGCTACGGTCTTCGGTCTGGGATCAGGCGTCGGTTGGCTGCTGGCAATTGTCGCCCTGGCGGCTATCAGGGAGAAGATGCGCTACTCTAATGTGCCGGCGCCATTGCGCGGGCTGGGTATCACTTTTATTCTTACCGGGCTGATGGGAATAGCCTTCATGAGCTTCCTGGGTATTAAACTCTAATGAAACTGAACTGAATTATGATATTAGGACTATCTCTTGCAGGCACCGTATTGGCCAGCATAGTTGTATTTGCGCTGGTGATGATACTCCTTGTGGTGTTATTGCTCTATGCACGGCAGAAACTCACCCCCCAGGGAGACGTGACCCTGACGATTAATGACCGTGAACTGATTGTCTCACCCGGATCAAGCGTATTGTCAACGCTCTCAGGCAATGAGATCTTTCTGCCATCAGCGTGCGGCGGCGGTGGCACCTGCGGCATGTGCAAGTGCCAGATCATTGAGGGCGGCGGCGCTATCCTCCCTACAGAGACAGGCTTCTTCACACGCAGGGAGCAGCATGAACAGTGGCGTCTCGGATGCCAGGTAAAGGTGCGTGAGGATATGACAATACACGTCCCGGAGGCTGTACTCGGTATCAGGAAATGGGAATGCACAGTGGTCTCAAACAGAAACGTCGCTACATTTATCAAAGAGTTCGTTGTTAAACTGCCTGAAGGTGAAGATTTGGTATTCAAATCCGGCGAGTATGTCCAGATAGATATCCCTCCCTATGAGGTAGACTTCAGCAAAGACATTGATGTAGAGGAGGAGTACAAGCCCGATTGGGATAAGTTCGGCATATGGAGCCTGAAGACAAAGAATAAAGAAGAGACCTACAGGGCCTATTCTATGGCTAACTATCCGGCAGAGAAGAACCTGATCATACTGAACATACGTATCGCCACCCCTCCGTGGGACAATGCGAAGAAACAGTTCATGAACGTTCCGCCCGGCATCAGCTCTACCTATATCTTCTCACTCAAGCCGGGAGACAAGGTTACTCTCTCCGGCCCTTACGGTGAGTTCCATATCAAGGATACTCAGAACGAAATGATATATATCGGCGGAGGAGCCGGAATG
>JAQBHM010000034.1:0-2526 GCA_032127795.1 Bacteroidales bacterium
CCTCAAATATCCTGTCGGCATGACCATCAGTGAAATAAACGAGGTGTACAAGAGCCTTGTTGCGCAGCTCCTGGTTATCGATCCAAAGGTCAAGCTGGCCCTTGCAAACGCAATTTTCTACAGGCAGGGTTTCAGCGTCAAGGGTCCATTCCTTAATACGATGAGCACTGATTTCGATGCGGAAATAGCAGGCCTTGATTTTAACCTGCCGGCATCCCTCACGACCATTAACAAATGGGCAAGTGATAATACAAACGGTAAAATCCCGAAAGTGCTCGATGAAATATCCGGTGACGCGGTTATGTTTCTGATGAATGCCCTTTATTTCAAGGGCGACTGGAGCTATCAGTTCGATAAGGATCTGACGTCAGACAGACCATTTCACACAGATGGCTCAAACTCTGTCGATGTAAGTACGATGAAGGGAGATGTGGGCTCCAGAGTGACCTCAGGAACTGGCTATACGGCAATCGAACTGCCATACGGCTGTACAAATTTCACAATGGTGGTGATTGTCCCGGTAGGAACACTCTCTGATTTCATTACATCATTTACCGCAGAGAAATGGAACACAATTACATCGGCTTTTGATGATCAGGAAAAATTCAATGAACTGACGGTATACATGCCAAAGTATAAATTCTCATACGAGAAGTACCTTAACGACCAGCTGCAAAGCATGGGCATGCTGGATGCATTCGATCCGGGTATGGCGAACCTGTCAGGCATTTCTGATGCCTCAATTTTTGTAAGTTTCGTTAAGCAGAACACTTTTGTGGAGGTTGACGAGAAGGGGACTGAAGCTGCCGCAGTAACTACCATTGGAATGTCTACAACAAGTTTACCACCCCAGCCGCGGGAGTTTGTCATTGACAAACCATTTGTCTTTGCCATCCGTGAACGGACTACCAACACTCTCCTCTTTATAGGGCAGGTTGTAAATCCCATGAATCCATAACCATAAGTAAAAAGATTGGGAACTATTCTCTCTATTATAACACATAACAGATAAATCAAAAATGAAAAACCTTATCAAATCCGCAGCTTTTCTGGTCGTTTTGATGACTGCTATTACAGCCTGTACTGACAAAACCCAGGAATTGATAACCTATCAGGCCAATGTGCCTGTTTACATGCCATTTGATGCATTCAGGGCCAGCTTTCTGAAAAGTGCCCCCATCGAGATCTCCCATCCCGGGAAAATGTACTTCAAAGACGGGTATCTCTTTATTAATGAGTATGGCAAAGGGATTCATGTGATTGACAACACAGACCCTTCAGACCCTGAAAAAGTGGCTTTTTACGAGATCCTGGGCAATGTTGATATGGCAATCCGTGGCAACGTCCTGTTCGCTGACAGCTATGTTGACCTGATCTCGATTGACATAACTGACATAAATAATCCGGTCGAGATTGACCGCCTTGAAAATGTCTTCCCGGAAATCGTTCCTGAAGGAGATTTTTGGTTACCGTATGCAATGGTTGATAAATCAAAGGGTGTAATTGTTGACTGGGAGACAAAGAAGATTACCGAAAAGATAGCTGACTATGAATATGGCGGCATGATATTCCGTGGCGGTATGGAATTTATGATGAATGCTGACGTAGCCGGAAACTGGACGGGAGGCAGCGGCACAGGCGGCTCCATGGCACGCTTCATGCTGAACGATGATTACCTCTACGTCATTGCAGTACCAGTCAGGTTAAAAACAGTTGACATTACCACTGCATCCGATATGACGGTTATCGACAGTGTTGATGTGCCGCGCAACATGGAAACGCTGTTCCGTGTTGAGAACAATCTATTTGTGGGAACCACAACCGGTATGCTGATCTTCGACCTTGTCAATCCCAAAAAACCTGTTCAGATATCATCTTATGACCATCTCAGGGCCTGCGACCCTGTTGTGGTTGACGGTCAGTATGCCTATGTGACCCTTCGGACAGGCAACATGTGCAACAACGGACAGAACCTGCTGGAGGTCATCGATATATCCTCAATTACAAACCCCTACCTTGTAAAATCGTACCCGATGTTTAACCCGCACGGACTGGGAACCGATGGCGATCTGCTGTTCGTTTGCGACGGTGCGGCGGGACTGAAAATATACGACAAATCAGACCCCCTGACCATAATAACCAGCCAGGTTGCGTACTATCCCGATTTTGACACCTACGACGTAATACCGATGAACGGTATCCTGATGCTTGTAGGTGAAGGAGGTATTTACCAATATGACTACAGTGATCCTGAAAATATAGTCCAGATAAGCCATATAACAATTAAGGAAGAATAGAAAAATGTTAAGACTTACTGCACTTGCGGCTTGTGTTTTACTAACACTCTCCGCAACAGGTCAACAGCGAAAATATAATGTTGTGCTCAATGATGGTTCCCGGATATCGGGGACCATTGTCGGCGATTCCGCAGGCTACCTGGATATCAGGGTTACAACCCCACAGATCATCAGGATCGGAAAGTCACAGGTATCATCGCTTGAGACACTGGCTTATCCGGTAAAGAAG
>JAQBHM010000035.1:0-6451 GCA_032127795.1 Bacteroidales bacterium
AAGGGCCATCCTCGTCAATACCCTTTTTGCAAAAAACATCCCGGGAGAGATCACCATTCCCCTTGGAGAGATCAGAAAACTGAGGAGAGGGGCTTCTGCCACTGAAGATGATGAAATATTGCCGTCGCTGCCGCTGCTTAATGAACCTGGCGAGCTGATAGTTGACAATGAAGATCCCGGCTTTGACCCGGGCATCAACCAGACTGACAGCCCGCTGAAGAGACTTCTTGGCATAAAAAGTACCAGGGGCAATAATTACCAGCAGGGAAACCAGAGATATGCTCCCGAGTTCTGGCAGCCGGTGGTTCTCTCATCATATTATGGCAGATATATACTCTCCGCAGTGACAACACGGAACGGTAAGGGTGACAAATCGGCAAAGTGGTCTGTCAGGATACAAGAGCCGGGCTATTATGACATCTATTGTTTTATCGGGAAGGAGTCAGACAGGATACCAGGGCGCATTGCCGGCCAGAGAGGTGCCGCCGGCGGTGGCAGCCCGGGTAACACAGGGCCGGCGATGCCCGATGGAGGCCAACAGCCTGAAAGCCCGATAAAGGATTTGCACTATAAAGTATACCATGATGACGGCATCGATGAAATATCAGTCGACTTCATGACCATTGACGGCGGATGGAATAACCTCGGCAGATATTATCTGTCACCTGACAGCGCTGCAGTGGAGCTGACAAACCAGTCCTCCGGAAGAGTGATAATGGGTGATGCCATCAAATGGGTAAAAGTGAATCAGGAAAAATGAATTATATGAATATGCAACAGACAATCAGTCATGCCAGGGCCCTTCTTTTAACAGTCACCCTGTCAATATTTTCCGTCATCCCGGGAATAAGCCAGAAAGGGTTGCTCCTTGAACAAGCCATGTCTATTGCGGAAAACAACTCTCCCGCAATGATGAGGACACGCCTGAACCTCGTGCGAAGCCAGGAGAACCTTAATGCACAGAATGCCGCCCTGAAGTCAAACTTCTCGCTCTCCATAAACCCCATCGGCTACTCTCATAACAGATCATTCAATGACCTCATCTCGGAATGGAACTCTACCCGTATCACAGAGAGCTACGGCCTCTTTACCGTGTCACAGCCTGTCATACTCACAGATGCAAAGATCTCCCTCACAAACAGGTTCGGGTACAAAGACTCTTACAGCGAATACAATGACAATACCACCAAAGGATTCAGCAATAACCTGTCACTGAATATTGACCAGCCACTGTTCACCTATAACCGTACAAAACTGCAGCTTAAAGAACTCATACTGGCACTTGAAAATGCACAGCTTAATTACGCAATCCAGCTCCTCTCACTCGAGAAACAGGTTGCCACTGCTTATTATTATGTGTACCAGCAGCAGCAGAGCCTTGATATATCCCTTCAGGCTTACCAGAATATGCAGAAGAGCTACGAGGTCTCCAAAAACAAAGTCGAAGCCGGCATCTCGGCACGCGAAGAGATGTTCCAGGCTGAGCTTAACCTGGCAACAACCAGGTCAGAATACGAAAACAAACAGGTGGCTCTCGAAAATGCCAAGGACGATTTCAAATTGCTGATTGGCATGAGCCTCTATGATGATTTCATTGTGCTTCCTAATATAGCCGTTGACACTGTTCAGGTCGATATTGCCTTCGCAACAAATCAGGGCCTCAGCAACAGGATGGAATTACGGCAGAGGGAAATAAGCATCGAGACGGCACAGTTTGATATGATACAGACTAAAGCGCTGAATGAATTCAGGGGAAGCCTCGGACTCTCCATAGGCCTCTTCGGTGATAATGACAAATTCGGCAATGTATATGACAGTCCCGTAGATAACGAAGACATCTCTCTCTCACTCTCAATTCCGCTGTGGGACTGGGGAGAGAGAAAATCGAGGATAAAGGCCACACAGGCATCCATAGAATCGGAAAATATATCATTTGAGGAGGAAAAGAACAATATCATCCTTTCTATCAGGAAGGTTTACCGTAACCTGCTGAACCTCCGCAACCAGATAGAGATAGCAAGACAGAACGTCATCAATGCCCAGCTCACCTATGAGCTCAATCTTGAAAAATACAGGAACGGTGACCTTACAGGCATGGACCTGAATATCTATCAGAACCAGCTGTCTGAGAAACAGTTATCTTATACCAACTCACTCATATCCTATAAGCTTGAGCTATTGAATCTCAAGATCCAGACACTTTACGATTTTGAAAACAATACCTCCGTAACCCCTGTCAGGGAGATCAGATAAACAGATAAAATCCATCAAAATGAAAAAGAGTATATTCTTACTGGCTGCCTTAATAATATTAATCTCTGGTTGCAGAAACAGGGACCAGGCCCTCACCGCGGATGTGGAAATACCCGTCTCCGTTGAAGAGCTGAAACTGAAATCCCTGGAAGAATTTGTAAACACCACGGGTACTGCCTTTCCGAAAGGAGAGATAGAGATGAAGGCACAGATAGGCGCTGCCTACTTCCTTGCGAATAATCCTCAGACGGGCAGGCTGTGGAAGCTGGGAGACAGGGTGAAAGCCGGGGTTCTTATTGCACGTCTCGAAGATGAGGAGTATGTCAACTCCGTGAAGCTGGAGACCAACCGGCTTAACATGGAACTGATGGAGACGGAACTCAGGAAACAGGAGTCGCTGTATGAAAAGGGAGGCGTAACCCTCAAGGAGCTTAAGACTGCCGGTATAAACTATGAAAATGCCAAGACCACTGTCGTCACCTCAAAGCTTCAGCTTGAGAAGACACGCATAAAAGCCCCCATCGACGGGGTGATTGTAGACCTGCCGTATTACACTCAGGGGACACAGGTGGAGACAGGGGTGATAATAGCAAAGATCATGGACTACCGGACAATGTACATGGATGTACAGCTTCCTGAAAAATATATCACGGTGATAAAACCGGGGCAGGTGGCCAGGCTCACCAACTATACCCTTCCTGATGATACCATCACAGGTTATATCGCACAGCTGTCACCAGCAATAAACCCAGAGACCAGAACATTCAAGGGTATCGTCTCCATAGATAACCCTGACTACATGCTTCGTCCAGGCATGTTTGTAAAGGCCGACATAGTCACTAACCGCAAGGATTCTGTGATAGTGATTCCCAAGAATATTATTCTCTCACGCCAGAGAGGCAAGACAGTGTTTGTCATTGAACGCGGGGTGGCTGCAGAGAGGATCATTGAGACAGGCATCGAGAACCTGACGGAGACAGAAGTCACGCGCGGCCTTGCGAAGGATGAACGTATCGTTACGGGCGGATTTGAGACTCTCAGCAACAGGTCAAAAGTAAAAATCATCAAATAACTGACATGAACGCTATTGCACGTTTTGCTGTCAGATACCCGGTCACTGTATCAATGCTGGTGCTGGGCATTGTCCTGCTCGGTTTCATCTCCCTCGGCAAGCTCGGTACAGACCTCTTCCCTGACCTCAACAATCCGAAGATCTATATTGAACTCAGGGCAGGGGAAAAACCGCCAGAAGATATCGAAAACAACTATGTTGATCAGATAGAGTCACTGGCAATGCGCCAGAGTGATGTAGTTCAGGTCTCTTCCGTATCACGGACAGGTACTGCCGTGATAACAGTGGAATACAGCTGGAACAAGGATATGGACGAGGCTTTCCTCGATCTGCAGAAAGAGCTGAACTCATTCAGCCAGAATTCTGATCTTGATGAATTTACAATTTCCCAGTATGACCCGAATGCATCACCAGTGATGATCGTGGGACTGAAGAACGATCGCATAACCGACATGGAAGAGCTGCGAAAAGTAGCAGAAAACTACATAAGGAACGAACTGGTGAGGATTGAAGGCGTGGCTGACATACGCCTCACAGGTATTGAAGAGAGTGAAGTGGTAATTGAAACCAGCAAATTTCTGCTGGAGTCGTTTGGCCTCACTTCAAGCGGAATAGCCACGGTGATAAGCAATTATAACAGAAACGTGTCAGGAGGTTCTATAGTGGATATGGGAACCAGGTATATTGTTAAAGGCGTCAGTGTACTGGAAGATATCCACGACCTGGAAAACATAATCGTGGGTTATAAGCAACTGACCCCTGCAGCTGCGACAACCCTGCAGGGATCACAGGCTTCCTCATCAACCGGGGTGCCGGTATACCTTAGAGACGTTGCACGCATCAGCTTTGCAAATAAAGACCCTCAGAATATCGTCACGATAAACGGGGAAAGATGCATTGGACTTTCAATATACAAGGAACCCAAATTCAATACCGTCGATGCTGTCAAAAGTCTCAACGAGGCAATCGTCAGCCTTGGCAAAGCACTGCCGGGATATGAATTTATCAGGGTAATGGATCAGGGGTCCTACATAGACAATGCCATCGGAGAGGTGAAAAACACCCTGATACTGGGTATCCTCCTGGCAGTCTTTGTACTTTATATCTTCCTCAGACGGATAGGCACAACGCTTGTTATCAGCGTGGCAATACCTGTCTCGATCATTGCCACCTTCAACCTGATGTATTTCAACCACCTCACGCTCAATATAATGACTCTTGGCGGGCTGGCCCTGGGAGCGGGCATGCTGGTTGATAACGCCATTGTAGTACTGGAAAACATCACCAGGTACCGTGAAGAGGGTATGTCACTGGGCGAAGCGGTAATAAACGGTACCGGTCAGGTGGGTGGCGCAATCACCGCATCCACCGTGACAACCATCGTTGTCTTCCTGCCTATTGTCTATCTGCGGGGAGCATCCGGTGAGATGTTCAGAGACCAGGCATGGACGGTGGCATTCTCACTCCTGTCATCATTGCTGGTAGCAATGCTTGTCATACCTATGCTTGTCTCAACATTCTTTACCGAGAAAAAGAGAAGAACCATTGCCGGCGCACCGGTGACATTCAGGTGGTATTCACGCATCCTGCAGAAGATAATAGAAAAGAGGAGGCTGGTGATACTGCTATCCCTTGTCTTGCTGGCCGGAACAGCGCTGCTGATACCCAGGCTGGGCAGTGAGTTCATGCCCAGGTCGGAGTCAGGTGAATTTACGCTTTCTCTTAATCTGCCTGAAGGGACCAGCCTCAACAGGACCTTCAGCACAGCAGAAAGTATTGAAGGAATAATAAAAGATATGCTCGGTGACAAGGTGAAGATGATCTACCTGCAGGCAGGAGAGGATAATAACTCCTCGCTGGGACAGACCACCCTTCTCAGCGGTGAGAACAGCGCCTCACTTAAGATAATACTTAATGAGGGTTATACTTCAGAGACAGAAAGCATAATCACACTTGTGGGCAATTACCTTAAGAACATACCAGGCATGGAGGTCAGCTTCACCAGGGAGGAGACAGCCCTGCAGTCCACCCTGGGAACAACGGAGTCGGCCTTTTCCCTGGAGATCTCAGGCAAAGACTATGATGAACTCGAAAGACTGCTCGATGAATCACGTACACTTCTGGCACAGAACAGGGGCCTGTTCAATCTCACCACATCACTCGACGAGGGAACACCAGAGGTTGAGATAGCCATTGACCGTTTCAAGGCCAGCTATTACAATGTCACCGTTGAAAGTGTCATAAGCCAGGTAAGAGGCTACCTTGAGGGCGCTGCTGGCGGCACCTTCGAGAAAGACGGTGAGCTGAAAGATATCACCATAAAGCTTGAAGATATCTCTATCAGCCAGCTCAATGACCTGATGATTACTGCCGGGCAGGTTAAGATCCCACTGAGTGAGATCGCTGAAGTAAAAAGAGTGGTGAGCCCCAGGGAGGTGACAAGAAGAAACCAGTCGCGCACATCATATATATATGCAAATGTCTCTTCGGATATCCCCTTTGACAAGGTGATAAAAGAGGCCCGTGAATCACTCCTTCCTCTCACCCTGCCGACTGACTATAAGATAGAGTTTACTGGTGAGGAGCTCAAGAGAAAAGAGTCAATGTCAAACCTCTCTTTTGCTCTCATCCTCTCTCTTATTCTTGTCTTTATGGTGCTCGCTGCCCAGTTCGAGTCACTGCTGCAACCATTCATCATCATGCTTACCATCCCGCTGGCGGGTGTGGGAACAGTCCTCACCTTCTTCCTTTTCGGCAAGCCTCTCAACATGATGGCATACATTGGTATTATCATGCTTGGGGGTATAGCGGTGAACAATGCCATCATCCTCATCGACAGGATAAACCAGCTCAGGGAGAGCGGCATGGCAAAAAAAGAAGCGATAGTCACTGCGGGAAGTCAGCGTATAAGACCTATACTTATGACCAGCATGACAACCATACTCGCACTGTTGCCACTCACCATAGGCATTGGAGATAGCGCCTCACTGAGAGCCCCCATGGCCATGGCCGTGATTGGCGGACTTTTCACCTCCACCCTGCTGACACTGGTGGTCATCCCCTGCGTTTACTGGTTCATTGACTCGTTCAGCATGCTACTGACAGGCAGAAACAAAAAAATAACTG
>JAQBHM010000036.1:0-10677 GCA_032127795.1 Bacteroidales bacterium
TTTATATCCTTTGTGTACCAGCAGTGAGGCATCACCGCCATCATCAACAATGAGGTTCGGTCCTTTGCCACCCGGAAAAGCAAGAGCCTGGGCTGTACACCACCAGTATTCTTCCAGAGACTCCCCCTTCCATGCAAATACCGGTATGCCTGCAGCGGCAACAGCAGCGGCAGCATGATCCTGGGTCGAAAAGATATTACAGCTGGCCCAGCGTACATCAGCACCAAGCTCACGCAGTGTTTCAATGAGCACCGCCGTCTGAATGGTCATGTGCAGTGATCCTGTGATACGCGCTCCACGGAGCGGCTTTGACGATGAATATTTTTTCCTGATAGAGAGAAGCCCGGGCATCTCTTTTTCTGCGATTTCAATCTCTTTACGGCCATAGTCAGCCAGATTGATATCTTTTACCTTGTATGAAAGTGTTTCGTTAATAAATGACATGTTTCGTTCTTTTTTGAGGTTTGCAAAGATAACTAAAAAAAGTGCTGTTTGTTCATTTCCTGAGCAATTCAAGTGTCCTGATACGGTCAGCTTTCATCTGTGCAGCAAGCTCCTCAACAGAGTCATACTTAAGTTCGTCTCGCAGCCGGAAGCAGAACCGTACTGTCAGAATCTTATCATAAAGGTCTCCCTCAAAATCTATCAGATGAGCTTCCACGCTCCTTCGCCCGTCACCTCCTCTGATTGTCGGGTTGGTACCGATGTTCAGCATTGCAGGGAGGCTTTCCGCAAATTCTTTCGTCTCTATCTCCACAGCATAGACGCCGTCTCCCGGAATCAGCTTATGGGGAAACAGCACTTCGATGTTGGCGGTCGGGAAACCCAGCCCTCTCCCTATCTTTTTGCCAGAGACAACCCTGCCGCTTGCAGAATAACCATACCCGAGCAGCTCCGATGCTTTCTCAACATTTCCATGGGTGAGCAGATCACGGATCCACGAAGAGCTTACCGGCTTTCCTTCAACCAGGAAAGCCTCTTCACGGCTGACAGTAAAGTCCATCCTCTGAGAACACTTCATGATTGTGTCTGAGGTGCCCTCGTGCCTCTTTCCGAAGTGATGATTGAAACCTGTGACAAGATGACTGACGCCAAGATGACGGCAGAGCACCTCACTCAGGAACTCTGACGCAGTCATGCGGCTGAGCTCCGGGGTAAACTCAATGATGACGAGATGCCCTATCCCTGTCCCGGCCATCAGAGCGGTACGTTCATCAATATCTGTAAGAAAACGGAGATGTGACGGATTGCCTGAAAGCACTATGCGCGGATGCGGGTCAAAAGTGACAGCCACGGCATCATGCTCTCCCTGTCGTGCCAGCTCCACCACCCTGCCCAGAAGCATACGGTGCCCGCGGTGCACCCCGTCAAAAACTCCCATCGTTATGACCGGGTCAATTAATCCCAGATTTCTGTATCCCCTGTGAATTATCATTTTGGTTGTAACTGCTGACAAAAATACAAAAGCAGTCAACAAAACGGAATTATTTCGCCTCCTGCTTCCATAATCCTTTTTGTCAGTTGCGAAAAACCGTTTATAATAACCTATTGCAGAACACAAAACTGATTAAAGTTATTGATGCTATAATTGCTAATATTGCAGATACATTGGACCGTTTTTTATTATGAACAGACAATTTCCTGTGCTGATTGTAATCTTTATTCTTTCCCTGGCAACTGCCGGAACAGTTTTGGCAAACGGAGCATCCATGGAAGTGCTATTGAAAAACTGTCAGCAGGATACAATCTATAACAGGCAGCTGCTCTATAACGGGAGAGTGTGGGAAAACCGGTACCAGAAGATCCTGAGTCATGAATTCTTCCTCACAAGAAACCAGGTTAACGGATCTGTGACCATCAACGGAATGACTTTTGAAAATAACCTCCTCAGGTATGATGTCTTTAATGATGAGCTGTTAATACTCTTCAGCCCCGATACATGGCTGCAGTTGAATAAGGAAGCTGTCTCGGGCTTTACACTCCTTATTGACAACAAAAGATACCTGTTTGAAAACTTCGAAAGAAAAAATCCGAAAAGCACAATCGGTTACGGTCAGGTAATCTATCATGGTGAAATATACCTCATCAAAAAGTATTCAAAAGAAATTAAGAAATACGCTGTAGATAACAAGTATGACAGTTTTATAGAAGCAGAATCAGTATATATGGTCATAGGAGGTGAGAATTTCAGGCTTGGTACAAGAAGGGATATCTTCAATGCATTGTCTGACAGAAAAGAGGAAATCAAGAGGTTTGTAAAAACCAGGGGGTTGAAGATCAGCCTGAAAAACCCTGAATCATTGATCCCGGTATTGGAGTTTTATGATTCATTGAATCAGTAGACAGGAATAAAATGGCAAAAAGAGTTCTGACACTTTTATTTTTTGCCTGCATCCATTTTTCATTGAGTGGTCAGTTATCGGATTATATAATATCGTGGAAATATCAGGATCAATCGTTTGATGAATTTGTACTTGAGGCTGAGAAAAATTTTCAGGTCAGATTCTTTTACAAAAATGAGTGGACTGAGGGACTGAAAATGACTTACCGGGGTGACACAGAGACCCTGGGCAAACTTCTTGACATTCTGTTTCTGCCTTTAAATATCTATTATCATACAGATAATCAAGGGAATATAATTCTCACAAAAGATTACAGTATAAAATCCGTCATCACAGAACTTTCTCCGGCAGGGATTTATCTCCCGAAGACCGATTATTCGATTTCCGAGGAACGGAAGCCTTTCAATGAGAATATTATTGTTGAGATTGGAAATCCCTCTGACAAGAACAGGTCCGGAAACGTGACCGTCACAGGTTTTGTAAAGGATGATTACTCTGGCGGGCCCGTTGTTGGTGTGACAGTATTCATTAAGGAGCTGGCAAAAGGGGCAATTACCGACAATGATGGTTCCTATATGATAAATATCCCCCGGGGAAATTTTAATATCAGGTTTTCATGTCTGGGGATGAAGGAAATAAGCGTTAACACCCGGGTATACGGCAGCGGCAAGCTGGACGTTACGATGTCAGAATCATTTATTCCTATCAGTGAAGCTGTTGTTACGGCTGACAGGAATAATGTACACCGCCGGTTTGAAGTGGGGTTGGAGAAGATCAATATGGCTACCTTTAAGCTTATGCCTACCACTCTGGGAGAGACAGATCTGCTGAAGAATATGCTTCTTCTCCCCGGCGTCAAGACTGTGGGAGAAGGATCAGCAGGGTTCAATGTACGCGGCGGTGCGGCAGATCAGAACCTGATACTTCTGAACGGGGCTCCGTTATTCAATCCCTCCCATTTTTTCGGATTCTTTTCATCCGTTAATTCCGATATTATTAAGGATGTCCTGCTTTACAAGGGCGGAATACCTGCTCAGTTTGGCGGCAGACTCTCGTCAGTTATTGATATTATGGGACGTGACGGCAGCAAGGAAGAGTTCAAAGGCAATGCAGGAATAAGCCCGGTAGCAACCCATCTGCTTCTGGAGGCACCCCTGGTGAAGGATAAAATGACAATGATCCTGGCAGCCAGAACAACCTATTCGAACTGGGTCCTTGGAATGGTCAATGACCCTGCACTGAAAAACAGCAAAGCCTCTTTTTACGATGTGAACGGCAGGGTAGCATATGAGATAAACAGCAATGACAGGATTGAATTATCAGCCTATACCAGCCATGATTCCTTTAAACTGAACAGTGACACCACTTACAGTTATGATAACAGGTTGCTTTCGGTAAAATGGAGACACGCTTTCAATTCTGCTTTAACCTTCATGCTCTCGGCAAATACAAGCAACTATGATTATGATATTGAAAGCCGTAACAACAGTGTAAACGCCTTCATCCTCAACTACAAACTTGGCTACTCCGGCGTGAAGGCTGATTTTAACTGGTACAAGACAGGGAATCATCGCCTTAACTTCGGAATGGAAATGAACAGGTACTCTGTATTGCCCGGGGAGTATCTGCCGGCAGGGGACTCTTCAGTTGTGAAGGCAACAACAATTGAGAGAGACAAGGCTCTCGAAAGCGCCCTGTATATAGATGACAAAATAATCCTCACCAATAAGCTTTCACTGAACCTGGGATTAAGATATTCAGCCTTTTCTGCCATCGGTCCACGGATGATCCGGCTTTATGAACCCGGTCTTCCTATGAGCCGGACAACTGTCTATGACACTCTTGAAATATCACAGGGAAAGTTTTACAGGACTTATTCCGGCCCTGAATTCAGGGTATCATTCAATCTTATGCTTTCAGACGCAAGCTCGGTAAAGCTGAACTACAACCGCACAAGACAGTATCTTCACCTGCTGACAAATACAACATCGATATCACCTACTGACACATGGAAGCTGTCAGATTATTATCTCAAGCCCCAGACAGCAGATCAGTTCTCAATGGGTTATTACCTTGATCTGCCGTGGAAAAACCTGGAGTGGTCAGCTGAAATTTACTACAAGCCGATACGCAACATGGTTGACTTCAAGGGAGGAACGAACCTGATCATGAACGGGTCAATAGAAAAGGACATCATAAACCTGTCAGGCAGGGCATACGGGATGGAACTGATGCTCAAAAGAAGCATGGGCAAGGTCTCATGGAATATCAACTATACATACTCGAGGATCCTTGTAAGAAGCCGCACAGAATTTGCCAGCGATGCTATAAACGAGGGCAGATGGTTCCCCGCCTCACATGACAAGCCTCATGATTTTACAATGACCTTTAACTATGCAGCTACACGGAGACTGAACCTCTCTCTTAATTATACATATAATACCGGCCGGCCGGTGACCTACCCTGTTGCTGTATACATGGTGGCAGGTCAATGGGTGGTGAGATATTCAGACAGAAATAAATATCGTATTCCGGATTATTCAAGACTGGATATATCTGCCAGATGGAGCGGTAATCTGAAATCAAAAAAACTGATGAATCCCTACTGGACATTCTCTTGCTTCAATGTCCTTGGCAGAGAGAATGTCTATTCAGAGTATTTCAGGATAGAAAATAATACTATAAAAGGCTACAGGCTCTCTGTTTTTGCCAGGGCGATACCTACACTGACTTATAGCTTTGACTTTTAGAAAAGGAAGATGAATAAAAAACTGATCATACTGTTCATGACGCTCATTGTTACCGGTGGATGTATTGTTCAGTTTGTGCCCGAATTCAATGAGGAAAATCCTTACCTGATTGTTGAAGGATTGATAACTGATCAGAAAGAGGCATATCAGTTAAGGTTATCATGGACCTTTCCCCTGAATGCACCATATACTTATAACCCCGTAAGCGGATTCATCATCTCCGTTACTGATGATGAAGGGAACAGGTACTTTTTCGAGGATAGGGGTGACGGAACTTATGTCTCTGACCCGGGAGCGTTTCAGGGAGTGCCTGGCAGAAAATATGCCCTCCACATCGAAGGAAACTCCCATATATACGAATCAGAATCCATGGAGCTGACGCCGGTACCCCCTGTTGATTCAGTATTTGCTTACCGCGAAGAAAATGAATTCTATCACCCCGGTAAGATTACCACAGGCTTCCAGGTATATGCTGACAGCCATGACCCGGATGACCTGTGCAGGTTTTTCAGGTGGGAATTTGAAGAAACATGGGAGTTCAAGATACCATGGGACTACTCCGCAATTGTAAACAGAGTATGCTGGAAGTCTGCAGCTTCCAATAACATAAATATCAAGAGTACATCTGCTCTTTCAGAGAGCAGGGTCAGCAGGCAGCCGATACTTTTCATATCCACCGAGACAGACAGGCTTCTGAGAAAGTATAGCATACTGGTAAAACAATATTCGCTAAATGAGAAGGAATTTATCTACTGGGAAAACCTGAAGAAAACTACCGAAGAGGTGGGCGGATTATATGATATTGTACCCTCATCTGTCAGCAGCAACATCATCTGTGTGGATGATCCCTCACAGAAAGTCCTCGGGTACTTCAGGGTCTCTTCAGTTGCAACAAGCAGGCTGTTCATTGAGGATGTGCAGATGAGGTTCCCTGACTTTTATGCTTATTGCCCGTTTGATACTATCCTGGTCAGGGACTATAATCCCATAGTCCACAGAAATGTATATATCCTCAGGGAGTGGTCAGAGATTCCTCCTGATGTATATTATTATATCCTTTCTGCAAAAAAAGAGTGCGTTGACTGTACCCTTTCAGGCTCAGGAGTCAAACCTGATTATTGGGATCTCCCTGACCAAAAAACATTATTCCATTCACTGTTTGATGAATAAAACTATTAATATATTGCTCATAACAACTCTTTTTATCCTGTCAGAAGCATATCTCTTCTCCCAGGATAAGATGGTGAGTATTGAGATCATCACTGAAAGATTTTCAGAGTATGTAAAGACTGTTCCTTTCGAGGATATTTATGTTCATACTGACAGGGACACATATTCGGCAGGCGAGTCAGTATGGCTAAAGGTTTACCTCTTTGACCGCTCTACAGGCGTACCTTCAGATAAAAGTTCTTTTGCCTGTGTTGAGATCATGAATCATTTAAACCATCCTGTTGCCCAGGCAAAGGTTTTACTTGTCAAAGGATCAGGATCGGCCCTGCTGGAGCTTCCGGATACCCTTTCGAACAGCCGCTTTACTATTCGCGCTTACAGTAACCGAATGAAAAACTTCCTTCCTGAAGGGTACTTTATGAAGAGCATTGATGTTATTAATCCATTTAACAACAGATTTGCCGGCCTGAATTCAATAGAGAAAGGTCACGAAGAGAAACCTTACAGGGTTTACTTTTATCCGGAAGGTGGAAAATTGGTAAACGGTATCCCATGCCGGATGGGCATAACCGTATTCAATAAATTCGGTATTCCGCAACAATGCACCGGGCTGATAAAAACCGAAAACGGAGAGGTTGTCTCAGGTATAACTATTGACAGCACTGGAATAGGATCTGTGGAGATTGAACCTGAGATGGGAAGAACATACTATTTTGAGGCGGAAAATGAGGGAGGCCTCTTTACCCTTCCGCCTGCTGCAGAGTCAGGCGCTCTCCTCAGGGTAATTAAACAAACCGAAGATTCACTGCTGATCTCAGTAATGAGTACACCTATCCCGGATAATTACCTGCTTCTGCTCATTCAGTCAAAGGGAAAGATCCTCAAAACACTCAGAATAGATTTGAAAGAAACTAATACCTTCATTAATCTCCACCCTGATAACCTGAAACCCGGCATCAATGATATTGTACTTTTCGATGCCCTGGGAAATCCTCTGAGTGAAAGAATGATCATCATACCAGAAAATACGGACAACTCACTCAGGATCAGCTGTAATGAAGTTTACGGAAAGAGAGAGAAAGTGACAATTGAGATTATGCCTGAGGGTGATGTATTTCATGAAAATGATCTGACTGATTTAAGCCTCTCTGTAGCACTTTACCCGTACGGGGCAACAGACCCGGGAGCTGACAGGTATCTCATCACGGGTAATGAATATGTTCTTCCTGAGCCGGGGACATTGATGCCGGAAATGTTTTCAGAGCTCTCCTACACGAAAAAAGATATCCTGCTGATGGGTACAAAAAGCACCTGGATCAACTGGGGAAAAATCATTTCCGGAAGATGGGACTATCCCGAATATCCATACGAAAAAGAGGGACAATACATAACCGTTTCATTCTATGACCGGGCCGGGAACCCTCCCCCTGAAGGAGCCACAGCCTTTATGTGCAGCCCCGGCAAAGTATCGGAGTTTCAATATTCAGTGATGGACAGTGCTGACAGGTTCCGATTTTTTATCAAGAATAACATGCAGGTCAAAGACCTCGTGTTCCAGATTGCTGATAGCTCCAATATTTATTCCCTTAAGATTGAAAATCAGTTTCTTGAAGACAACCTCATACCGGAATTTTTGCCTGATACCTCCAGGACGAGCATAAATGACAATACGGCTTCTTTGGCCGTTAATTACCAGGTGCAGAAACTCTATGGCAACACTGAAAGAGGTGACAGCATAATCCCTCTCCTCACTAGTTACCTGAAACCTCGCTTTTACGGTAGACCTGACCAGGAGCTGATAATGGATGATTATATATCTCTCCCGACAATGCGCGAGGTATTTTTTGAGCTGGTACGCAAAATATCTGTAAGAACAAACAGGAAGGAAGAGGGCTACCAGCTCTATGACCCTGTTTTGAAAAGATACCCATCTCTCTTTATTGACGGGGTGCCCATTGATGATGCTTCAAAGATCATTAACCTGAATCCTGCACATGTTGAACAGATTGACATCCTGACATCAGACTACCGGATAGGAGACCTGGTTTTTCCGGGAATTATCAATGTAACTACCCGTAAAGGCGACTATGGCGATATTCCCCTTCCGAAAAATTCAGGCCGGATCCCCGTGAAAATGTTTGACGGGCAATGGGTCTTTATTTCACCGGATTATTCATCTGCTGAAAAGAAACAGCAACGAATCCCGGATTTCAGGAATACCCTTTACTGGAATTCCAATATCAAACCTGATGGTTCACAACGCATAACGGTTGAATTCTGGACTTCTGATTACTCATCTGAATACCTTATAGACCTGCAGGGCATATCTTCCTCGGGGAAGGTGGTCTCTTTCAGAAAAGCTGTCACCGTGAAATAACAAATATCTCATTCTTTTTGTACCTTGGTAAGAGATTAGGACCATTGAAGAAGAGATTTTATCATAGTGACTCATGGCTTGACCCTTTCAAGGGAATAATAGAGGCACGTATTGATTACATTCGTGAGCGTGAGGCAGTTATCACCGGCAACACAAAGCTTTCTGATTTTGCCAACGGTCATCACTGGTATGGTCTGCACCGTACTGAGAAAGGATGGATATTCAGGGAGCATGCTCCAAATGCCACTTCTATAACACTTGTAGGCACCTTTTCAGGCTGGAAGGAGGATGAAAGGTACATGCTTGAGCGTCAGGGTGACGGCGACTGGTTTTTGGAGATGGATGAAGAGGCTCTGGCGCACGGTGATCTTTACAAGATGCTTGTGAAGTGGAATGGCGGCGGCGGCGAGCGCATACCTGCCTATGCCACCCGCACCGTTCAGGATGAGGTGACCAAGATCTACTCCGCCCAGGTATGGAATCCCTCACAGCGATATCTCATGACTCACCCGGCGCCGCCGCCGCCGCCCTCCCTCCTTGTCTACGAGGCTCATGTAGGAATGGCTACCGAGGAGGAACGTACCGGCACATACCGCGAGTTTACCAGGGATGTGCTGCCACGTATTAAACACCTGGGATATAACACCGTACAGCTTATGGCTGTGCAGGAACACCCCTACTACGGCTCCTTCGGTTATCACGTCTCCAGCTTCTTCGCACCCTCATCACGGTTCGGCACCCCCGAGGAGCTGAAGGAACTTATTGACACGGCCCATGCAATGGGACTGAGGGTAATCATGGACCTGATACATTCACATTCTGTTTCAAATATCTCCGAAGGTCTCGGACTGCTTGACGGAGACCCGGGGCTCTATTTTCATTCCGGCCCCCGCAGAATGCATGTGGCATGGGACTCCCTATGCTTTGACTACGGGAAACCAATGGTGGTGCACTACCTCCTCTCCAACTGCAAATACTGGCTTGAGGAGTATCATTTTGACGGATTCAGGTTTGACGGCATCACAAGCATGCTTTACTATGATCACGGACTCGGATCTGACTTTGTCTCCTATCATCAGTACTTCAACAGCAATCAGGACAATGACGCCATTGTCTATCTGACCCTTGCCAATAAGCTTATACATTCATATAATCCAGGCGCCACCACTGTAGCAGAGGAGATGAGCGGTATGCCGGGGGTGGCAGCTCCTGTAGGGGAGGGAGGAACAGGATTTGACTACCGCCTTGCAATGGGAGTACCTGATATCTGGATCAAGATGGTAAAAGAGATCCCTGATGAGAACTGGGACATGGGATATCTCTTGCATGAACTTTCACAACACCGGAGTGAAGAGCGTGTGGTCTCATACTGCGAATCACACGACCAGGCCATGGTGGGAGATAAGACGCTGATATTCAGGCTTGCCGATGCTGAGATGTATACCTCCATGGGCATCATCACACCCAGCCTGGTGATAGACCGTGCAGTGGCACTGCACAAGATGATACGCCTCTTTACCTTCTCGGCTGCCGGAGGCGGATACCTGACTTTCATGGGCAATGAGTTCGGTCACCCTGAATGGATAGACTTTCCGCGCGAAGGAAACGGCTGGAGCTATAAATATGCCCGCCGGCAATGGAGCCTGGCAGATGACAAGCTGCTGCGATACAGGCATCTGAATGAGTTTGACAGGGCAATGATACTTACAGGCACAGCACACGGACTGCCAGGAACCATGCCGGCAGAACCGGTTACGGTAAACAATGCCGATAAGGTAATTGCATACCGCCGGGGAAGCCTCCTCTTTGTCTTCAATTTTAATCCCGTAACATCTTTTACAGGTTATGGAATACCTGTAAAAGGAAAATACAGGATAATACTTGACAGTGATGATCCGCTGTTTGGCGGACAGGGAAGGATAGACAGCAACCAGCTCTATTTCTCTGTTCCCGATAAGGGACAATATGTGGTTACTGCCCCTCATCATCTGAGGCTTTATCTTCCGGCACGTACTGCCATAGTGCTGCTCCATGAGCA
>JAQBHM010000037.1:0-6358 GCA_032127795.1 Bacteroidales bacterium
GCTAAACCCCATGATAGCAGCAGCGGCCATGAGCTTCAGTTCTGTAACGGTAGTATGGAATGCGCTGAGGCTTAAGAGATTCAGACCATAATAATTTTCTGATTAAACCTATTTTGACCTTTGCCTGTTACCGGGCACCTATTGCCTATTCCCCAATCTGTGCTACCTTTAACCTTCAACCTTTAACCTTAACCTTAACCTTGCATCTCTCCGTCATCATACCGCTCTATAACGAAGCTGAGGTCATCAACCAAACGCTTGGCAGGCTCAATGAAACGTCAATGCCTGCCTTTGTACAGAGTGTTGAAGTAATAGTAGTTGACGACTGTTCCACTGACGCTTCTGCCGGGCTGGCTGCCGGGCACCAGGCTGACAACCTGCATATCAGGGTGGTGAGACTGCCTGTCAACGGCGGCAAGGGTGCCGCGGTGGCTGAGGGCATCAGGGTCTCCACCGGTGACACGATAGTGATCCAGGATGCCGACCTTGAGCTTGACCCTTCAGACATTCCCGCCCTGCTTGAGAAGATGCATGATGAAGATCTTGACCTGGTCAGCGGCACACGCTTCAGGTCAGGACAGCGTTATCCCATACATGCAAAACCCGCCACCGGCGCGAACAGACTTTTCTCATTCATTGCATCACTGATCACGGGAAGAAGAATATCTGACCTGACATGCGGTCATAAGGCATTCAGAAAAGACCTTTATTTGCGGCTCAACATGCACGAGAAGAGGTTCGGTTTCGAAACGGAACTTATGTTAAGGTCGCTTGGAGATAAAACGGTCACCTACGGAGAATGTGATGTTGGATACACTCCGCGGAGAAAGACAGAGGGAAAAAAGATCAGGGTCAGCGACGGCATAGGCATCATGGGCAAGATCGTCAGATACGGTCTGGAGGGTAAAAGGTGGCTCTCAGCCCTTGTCATAGGACTTTTGATTGTCATAATGCTTGTGAACATGATGAACGTCAAACACTGGAGGGATGAAAAGAGGGTGATAGAGTGGGATGCCATCTCTTATTACGCCTACCTTCCGGCAGCATTTATATATCATGATCTCTCCCTCGGCTTCATTGACGGTTATTCCGGCACCCACAAGTTCATCTTCTGGCCTGAGAAAAGCCCCGAAGGGAATTATCTGATCAAGACAACGATGGGGCTCTCCATACTCTGGCTGCCCTTCTTTCTTGCCGGACATGTGACAGCCCTGATCACCGGCGCTGATGCCGGGGGCTATTCTGGACCTTACAAGCTTTTCCTGCTGCTGTCAGCCCTGACCTTCCTGGTCACCGGGATGATATACCTGAGAAAGATACTGCTCGCCCATTTCTCAGACAAGGCTGTCGCCCTGACACTTGCAGGATTTGCCTTTGCCACCAATGTCTACTGGTACACCCTGTTCCAGGGTACTATGCCTCATGTATACAGCTTTGCCATTATAACCGCATTCATCTGGTATTCAATAAAATGGCACCACCAGCGCAAAGATGAAAGCGAGGAACTCATTGAGGAAGGAAGAGAACACTCCCGGCCTGAGCAAAAGAGCGAAAAAGGGAGAAGTCAAAATATTGAATACCAGAGGGTTTGGTCCGCGGTGAGACTTGGTTTGCTGCTGGGCATCATATCTCTCATCAGGCCAACCAACATTATCATCCTGCTCTTTTTTCTCCTGTACGGTGTGACATCGGGCAGGGAGCTTGTGAAAAGAGTTGGAGGTTTAATGTCTGACTATCGGTATTCTCTCCTTATGCTACTGGCGGTTGTGGTGGTATGGGTGCCTCAGATGATATACTGGAAAGAGATGACAGGCCAATGGCTCTATTTTTCGTACGGCAGTGATGAGAGGTTCTTCTTTGGACATCCTGCAATCATCAAAGGCCTGTTCGGCTTCAGGAAAGGACTGTTTATCTATACTCCCATGCTGATCTTTGCTTTTGCCGGGCTTGCGGTTTTATGGAAGCAGCGGTCGTCATATTCGCTGGCAATAACCGTTTTTGTGCCGTTGAATATCTACATCATCTTTTCATGGTGGTGCTGGTGGTACGGCGGGGGCTTCGGGCAGAGGGCCTTCATAGACAGCTATGCACTCATGGCCGTGAGCACCGCGGCACTGCTTCATTATGCCCTGACAGCCGCACGACCTGTCATTCGCAAGGTCATTGCCACAACATTTATCCTCCTGATGCTGCTTGGCATTTTCAATAATATTCAATATTACTACGGATCGATCCACTGGGACTCTATGACCCGCGGGGCTTACTTCGATTCCTTCGGCCGTGTCAGGCCCTCCGCCAGCTTTTATGATCTTCTCAAAGCCCCAGACTATGAAAATGCAAGAAAGGGTGCTGACAGATAATCAACTGCCGGGCACCCTTCCAACCAATCAACGTACTTACTCTACCTTGCTTTCTCTATACTTGACAGCAAAGATTCCTTGGACTTCATTCCCACAATCTTTTCCACTTCTCTGCCATCCTTAAAAAGGATCATTGTAGGTATGTTCCTGATCCCGTATCTGGCAGCTACCTGCTTCTGTTCATCAACATTGAGCTTATATACCGATGCCTTACCTTCTGTTGCCTCGGCAACATCATTAAGGATAGGCGCCATCATGCGGCACGGCATGCACCACTCTGCCCAGAAATCGACCAGCACCACCCCCTTCTTTATCTTATTGTTAAAGTTCTGTTCCGTGAGCTGCTCTATCAGATGGCTGTCTTCCGTTACGGGAGTATTCTTCATTTTGTGCCATGCCCTGATCAAAAGAAATGCCAGGGCGGCAACAACTACAAGTGCAATTATCAATATTTTCATCGTTATTCCTCTATTTTTTCTTTTTTGAATGCAGGTAGTCCGCTGCTGCAAGTGCGGCAATAGTGCCGTCACCCACCGCGGTTGTCACCTGACGGTATCTCTTAGCATTGGCATCACCGGCTGAATAGACGCCTTCAACGCTTGTTGACATATCAGGGCCGACAATGATCTCTCTTCTTTCATTTAGACTTACAATATCCTTTACAGACTCAGTATTGGGCAGGTAACCGATGAATATAAATACGCCGTTAGTAGCGAATCTGGATTTCTCACCGGTGACCAGGTTTGTAATTTCAACACTGTCAAGGCTTTCATTTCCGAAAAAAGCGGTGATTGCCGAAGACATGACAAAGCTTATCTTCGGATTAGCCTGAGCTTCATCAACAGCATAATTAAATGCCTGGAAGTTATCAAACTGGTGTACTATGGTGACTTTAGAAGCATATTTTGTCAGCGAGACAGCCTCTTCGAGGGCTGAGTTACCCCCGCCGACAACCACTATCTCCTTATCTGTGAAGAAGTCGCCGTCACATGTTGCGCAGTATGAAATGCCTCTGCCCTTGAATGTATCTTCTCCCACAACACCCAGGGTGCGTGACCTGCCGCCCGTAGCAAGTATCACTGCATCGGCTGTATATACCTGCCCTTCATCGGTAGTGACACTCTTAACCGGTGTGTCGAGAGAAAGCGCGCTGATAATGGTATTGCTCTTCACCACAGCCCCGAAGGAGGTGGCCTGTTTCTTCATGACAGTGCCGAGCATATACCCGTTTATCTTTTCAATGCCGGGATAATTGGCAATCTCATGGGTAAGTATCATCTGGCCGCCGGGGGTCCCCTCGGTAAGCACCAGGGTCTTTACCCTTGCCCGTGACAGATAGATAGCGGCTGTCAGCCCTGCCGGCCCGCCACCTAATACAATTACATCAAAATGATTGTTGTTACTCATTTGTTTATGCTGTCGGTTGCCCGAACAGTAATGAATTAAGAATTTATAGTACAGCGGGGGTTAGTCGAGAATACGGATCTCATGGGTGAGTTCGACCTGTGCCTTCCGGTATACGGCTGATACACCACAATACCTTTCCATGGACAGAGATATTGCTTTTTCAATTTTTTCCATGTCAAGATCCTTGCCGCGAAATTCATAAATGATATGCATTTTAACAAAAGGATTCGGATGCTGGTCTTCAGTGTCACCCTCAACCCTGACATTGAAATAATCAAGGTCCTGGCGCATTTTCTTAAGTATTGAAACAACGTCCATTCCGGTACATCCGGCCAGTGCGGCAAGCATAAGCGGTTTTGGACGGGGACCGGTATCTTCACCGTCATTGTTCAATGCTGAATCCATCATAAAATGATGTCCGTTAACCTCTGTATCAAATTTCATGTTTCCTTTCCAGGATGCTTCAACTGTATGCCTCATTATGTTATATTTTTGTGCAAAGTTAAACTATTTGGATGACGGAATCGATGAGTAATGTGTACTTCTTAAACAATCAGGGAATTGAAAGAGGACAACTAAGGAATTGAAACAGTCCTGAATGATTTTCACATATATCTGTTTATCAGCTATATATCGTGTATAACATTTTTGAGCTTTTAAATGATTAAATTTACGATTCAATTGCAGCCATGAAAACCATAAGCGATTCAGACAAGGAATTTATATGTGACATCTCTCTTCCGTGTTTCTCAGCACTTTCAGATGAAGAGACGACCCTGGTTAAGGAAAGCCGTGTGCAGGTTATGTTCAGGCGTGGAGAGAACATTACAAAGCAGGGTGCATTTGCATCATATGTCATTTTCATCATCAGCGGATATTCGCGCCAGTATATTGAATCTGCAAATAACAGGGACTTCAGCATTCGTATTATCCGTCCCGGGGAGATGGTTGGACTGTCATCGGTATTCAATCCAAACACATTCACTTATTCTGTGGTGGCTATCACTGAGACAGTGGGTTTCCTCATAGAAAAGGAAGCTATCGCCGGTCTGGTGAAGAATAACGGTTCTTTTGCCTTTGGAATCATAAAGCGATATTGTGAGCAGAATGCTGTTCTCTACAGCTCCCTGGAGCATGTGCTTCACCAGCAGACCAACGGCAGGATGGCTACAGTCCTTCTGCACCTTGATCCTGAGAACTACAGCGGTGAAGATCTTTTCAGGTTTCTCTCACGGAAGGAGCTTGCCGACTTTGCAGGAATATCCACCGAGGGGACGGTGAAGGTCTTGAAGAGCTTTGAAAAGGAGAAGCTTATTAAGCTCTCAGATAAAAGCATCACCCTCCTTGACCGCAAACGGCTGGCAGAGATCAGCAGGTTTGGGTAGAGCATGCAGAATAGGGAATAGGGAATAGGGAATAGTGAATAGTGAATAGAGGGCCGAGCGTTAAGAAAACACCCTGTGGGGGGCCGAGCGTTAAAAATTTAATCCGCCAGCCGTGTAATACTTCATAATTTCGGTAACAAATCTACAACATATCTTAGCTTGTCTAGAGGAGTTGTATATTTTAGTGCTGAGTGCCTTCTCAAGTAGTTATACCTATACATAAAACCATC
This sequence comes from Bacteroidales bacterium, assembly GCA_032127795.1. Lineage (GTDB taxonomy): Bacteria > Bacteroidota > Bacteroidia > Bacteroidales > VadinHA17 > SR-FBR-E99. Next base: position 5,383 of record JAQBHM010000037.1, read on the forward strand.
TATTTCAGCAATTAACTCATCCTTTGTCAAAGTTTTATTTTGACAAAGGATACATTCATTATAAAGGATTCGCCAAAATCTTTCGATTTTACCATTAGTTTGTGGTCTATAAGGTTTGGTATATATATGTCTGATATTAAACATTTTCAAGGTGGTCTCAAAGAAATGAATATCCTTTGCTTTTTTTGATGTGAATGCCGTAAACTCAGATCCATTATCTGTCATCATAACCTCGGGAAGTATCCCATGAACTGTAAACCACTTTAGGGACTTTGAGGTGGCCACTGAGACTTCAGCAGATGTATTCCTGTCAATTAATTCAACATGACACAAACGTGTACAGTCATCTATTAATCCTAACAGATAATGCTGTTTTCTGTTTTCTACAAGTGACCTAGCCAGAGAGTAGGTATCTGCATGCAAAAGCTCTCCGGGATACCTTTTTTCATATCGTTTAATTGCTTTTTTTCTTTTATCATTTAAAGGATACAATTTTATAGTTCGATATATTGTAGATACTGAGGGATGTACATTAAATCGTCCTTCAATCAAATGGTAAATTTCAAATTCATTGGCGTGCAATCTCCTATGGATTTTTACTATGATCCGCTCCTCCTCTTTGGTAAGTATCTTAAGCTGACCTGGCTTTGGTCCTCTTTTTTGCGGTAATAGTGCTTCTGGATCCCTGCCAGCCTTGGCCCATTTCTCGTAATACTTTCGTATGTCTTTCCTACTTACCTGAAAAGCTTCACATAACTCATTGACTGTTTTAAAGCTAGGATTGCTTTTCAGTTTAATCTTTTCATAATGGCCTACAACCAAAGACCACTTATTAGTCATCAATTGCTTTTCCGTCTTTGTCATGATAATAGTTCATATTATAAATATATAAACTGTTACCATTATTGTGAAGAAATACACAGCAGGCGGATCCCAGGCTGAGGGTAGTGAAGAAATTATAAGCGGGATTAGCTCA
>JAQBHM010000038.1:0-4641 GCA_032127795.1 Bacteroidales bacterium
ATGATAACATGGGAATGAGACAGGAGATAGACAAGAGCACCATCTGGGGCTTTGCCAGGAACGGAGTACTCTACCGGAAAGTGCAGGCAAACTTTAACAGGATCACCTTCTTTGGAAATATTATTCACTTTGTAGCTGACGTAACAACAAATGATCCGGGATATAATCCTTACGGTTATTATGACCCCTATTATTCTCCGTACCGTTCTTCCTATTATTCCCCTTATTACTCTCCCTATTATTCCCCTTACAACTCGCCGTACGGATACGGAAGCCCCTACAGATCATCATCAAGGACGGACCTGCAAATGTATATGATAGATTTTGAGACAGGTAAGGAATATGATTACGACCTCAAGAACCTGGAGATGCTTCTTATGAAGGATCCTGAGCTTTACGAGGAGTTTGTCTCCATGCGCAATAAGAACCAGAAAAAAATGATGTTTGTTTATCTTCGTAAATACAATGAGAAACACCCCGTATTCCTGCCTTCAGGCAAGTAGCAACTCCATGAAAAGAGTCTGCCTCTCTCTTTTCCTGATAATGACAGCTGTTACCATGCCGGCACAGCAGAGACCTTATCCCACGGTTGACGATGCAAAAAAATTTATTGCATCAACAACCTGCATTGTCCTTGAAGACAACCCCTTCTCATTTTATAATGCAGAGCTTAAGACTGCCGTTGAAACATACTGGAAGGTTACACCTCACAGATTTATCACGGTTAATGAGTTCAATGTCATGCGCAATGACCCTGCCTATTCTTTTATTGTGCTGACAATCACCAATTTCAGTAATGATAAATCTGGCTCAGCCTATGACTTCCTGAATCTGTTGCTCGGAGCTGATGTGGATAATCTTGATGAACTGCCGGAGTTTTGTGCAATACCCCTCTCTTTTGCAGGAGCTGATGAGGCTGAATACTCTTATAAATTGGGACTTATTGTAAGGTTTATGCAGTATCACGCCGATCTCGTGATGAAGAATCCACAGACCACAGCTCTCAGGTATCTCAAATACTATAATAAGAATGTGCCGGAGATAGGCCGGAAGACAATTCTGATCAGGGAGGAGGATCTGGCCCCGGAGATTGCTACGGAGAATAGAATAAAAGCCTGGTATCCATATAAAGTCAGGATTGTTGATGAGGAGGAGATAGTCAGTGCAGTTGAAAACCAGGAAAAGGATGTGCTTATATTTCACAAAGTAGGTCCTGAAGCATCAAAACAGACTGGTACATGTCTCAAGATGCTGATAGGAACCGATGATGCCATAATGTATTACCATGATACACATATGGTTGACAGTAAGAATGCAAACGGAATGCTGATCACTGATCTTAAGCGTATTGCACGTTTCTGACTATGCAGCATTTTTTAATAAAAATCGTCTTTATACAAAAAAGCTATGGAAGAGATTAACTCCTACACACAATCAGAGCGTGACTGGGCAATGTTCTGCCATCTTTCAGCCTTTGCCGGTTTTTTCTTTCCCATGGGAGGCATCATCGGACCGCTGGTGTGCTGGATATCACGAAAAGATGAGTCGCAGTGGGTTGACACAAACGGAAAATCAGCACTGAACTTCCAGCTTTCCCTGCTTATGTACTTCATACTTACAATTCCACTCTGCTTTATTATTGTCGGAATACCCATACTACTGTTCCTGATTGTGCTTAAGGTAGTTTGCATTGTGATTGCAGCAATAAGGGCTGCAAAAGGAGAGGCTTTCAAGTACCCCATTTCCATCCCCTTCCTGCAATAATACCAACAGTAATGATAACATAAAGGCTGCCATCCCTGTGACAGCCTCTTTTTTTTTATTTTTGTCTCATAATTGAATATATATGTCTCAGAAACCGTCAATACCCAAGGGCACCCGCGACTTCTCCCCGGAGGAGATGCTGCGCCGCAACCATATCTTTGACACCGTCAGAAAAAACTTCTCCCTTTACGGCTATCTGCCAATTGAGACGCCTGCCATGGAGAACCTCTCAACTCTCCTCGGTAAATATGGCGAAGAGGGAGATAAGCTTCTTTTCAGAATACTCAATTCAGGTGACTTCCTGTCGGGTCTAGACAATACCTTCCTGGCCGCCCGGGACTCTGCATCACTCTCTTCGAAAATATGTGAGAAGGGATTGAGATATGACCTCACCGTACCATTTGCGAGGTATGTTGTGCAGCATCGTGATGAGCTCACCTTCCCATTCAGGAGGTACCAGATACAGCCTGTATGGCGCGCCGACAGGCCCCAGAGAGGCAGATACCGTGAATTTTTCCAGTGCGATGTGGATGTAATAGGCAGCGATTCACTGCTGAATGAACTTGAACTGGTGCAGATAATTGACCGCATCTTCAGGGATCTGAATGTAAACATCACCATAAAAATCAATAACCGGAAAATACTCAGTGGCATTGCAGAGATAATCGGAGAGAAGGAGAGGATCACGGATATTACCGTTGCCATAGACAAGCTTGACAAGATAGGAAAGGAAGGAGTACGCCGGGAACTGCTTGAGCGTGGAATATCTGCGGAAGCTGTTGCCCTGCTTGAACCGGTGATCAGCCTTAGCGGATCAACACTTTCAAAACTCAAAAAACTGGAAGATGTCATGGCAGCTTCGCAGGTTGGGATGAAGGGCATTGCCGAGATGGAGGAGCTCTTCGGATATATTGATTCAGAGTCTCTTGCCTCACGCATAGAGCTTGACCTGAGCCTGGCACGCGGACTGAACTATTACACGGGAGCTATTATCGAGGTCAGGGCTGATGATGTGGCTATTGGCAGCATCTGCGGAGGAGGTCGGTATGATGATCTTACCGGTATCTTCGGTTTGCCCGGCGTATCAGGCGTGGGAGTCTCTTTTGGCGCTGACAGAATTTATGATGTCATGCTTCAGCTGAATCTCTTTCCCGGGGCAACAGGAACAGGTACCAGGGCTCTTGTTGTCAATTTTGGCGGTAAGGAACTTCCTGAACTGGTGAGTATCACCCGTTCACTGCGCGATGCGGGAGTAAGCTCAGAGCTCTATCCTGATGCTGCCAAACTTAAAAAACAGTTTGCATATGCCAACGCATGCAGGATACCGTGGGTGATCATTGCCGGAAGTGATGAGCTGACATTGAGAAAGGTGACAGTAAAGGAAATGAGTACCGGCAACCAGCAGACAATAGACCTCTCTGATCTGCCAGCCTTTATTAAAGCAGAAAAGCATTGATTGCCAATGCTTTTCTGCCATGATAAGTTGTTGATTATTGCTGTCTTCGAATGCCCGGCGCGCCTGGTTCCTGCTTGCGCTGATTCAACTCTCTTAACAGCTGCTGCTTATACTGGTTCTCCGCCTGAAAGAGCCTGATGACCTTAGCAGGAGGCAGTATCTTCTTAACATCTGTATTGAATTTTACTATGAGATCTGCCTCATCAACAAAAGAGTCAGCAAGTTTATCAGCTGTAGCTGAAAGTTCCTCATTACTCATGTTTGATTCATTCTGTGCAGCATACCTCATCAGAGCCACCCTGTCAATCTGGATCTTGCTCTTGCGTGCCGAAAAATCATTGTACACAGGCCAGAATTTCTCAGCCTCAACGGATGACAGACTAAGTTTCCTGGTGAAGAATGCAATCTTATAGGCTGTGAGCCTGTCAAGATTATCCTGTTCCTGTCCTTTCACTGCAAAAACAGAGATTACCGTCAGGGCAACAATTACTGTAAATATTCTTTTCATCATTCTTGATTTATAATGTTTCGTAGATATCAGTTAAAGCAATATTCTCAAGCAGCAGGTAATCAATGATAGCCTCAGTTTCAAGATATTCTTCTCCACCAATGGCTTCCTCATACAGACCCCACTCATTTTCAATGATATAAGTATCAATATCCTGTGTGATGATTTCAGCATAGAACCCATTGTCAGACCCTCTGAAGAGGTTATTTTCATTTTTAGTGACCAGTCTTACCATTCCGGCAGCAATGACTGCAAAACCAACAATAGCTGCTGCCATAGCTAAAAATGGCATCAGCCTGATCTTTCTCCTAATGTTCTCTTCAGGTGATTTTTCTGATTCACTGCTCTCTCTTATGGCAGACATGGTTCTGTCAGTCAGTGATTCAAAGTATCCTTCAGGAACTTTATAGGGATTCTCTTTTTTTATTTCATCCAGTGGTTTCATTTGTCTCTTTGATGTAAGTAACAGTCAGAGGTTTAATTATTCCAGGATATATTTTTCAATTTTCTTTACTGCATGGTGATATGAAGCTTTCAGGGCACCCACCGATGTTCCAAGTGCCAGGCTGATCTCCTCATAACTCATATCCTCAAAATATTTCATATTGAATACTATACGCTGTTTCTCAGGGAGTTTCAGTATAGCATTCTGGAGTTTTACAGTTATTTCTTCGCCGTCAAACCAGGTATCACTTTCCGGTGAGGCATTAAAGAAGCCTTCCACATTGTCAAGGGAGATGCCGGAACTCTTTTCTCTCTTCCTGATAAGTGTCAGTGCTTCATTCGTGGCAATTGAATATAGCCATGTATACAGTGAACTCTCATAACGGAATCCGCCAAGACCCTTCCAGGCATTTATGAATGTGTTCTGCAATGCATCATCGGCATCAGCGTGAATGATGACCAGACGCCG
>JAQBHM010000039.1:0-3336 GCA_032127795.1 Bacteroidales bacterium
CCAAAAGTTGCACCCGCCACATTGTTCTCATCGTCCCAGGTAGCTGTGAATCCTCCCTTGTCTCTCCAGAAATAGGGATAATAGTCATTGTACATCATCATAGTAGCCTTGCGTCTGACATCAACATTAACACGAGTCTTACTGCTGGCTGTATCACCGAAAAGACGCTGCAGGTCTATTGTAGGGCCAACCCATGTACCCCACGAATCTGCAAGGCCGGTGAAATTGTTCAGCGCCAGGTCACTTTGCTCAGAGTTCTGTGATGTCCACTGGTCAGAAGCTACCCACTGCCATGAAATGAGGTTTTCACGATTGCGGTTACCTGTTGAAATGCGGAACAGGTTACTGTAAACGGGTTCCAGCGTCCTGCCACTTTCATTGACTACTTTGCCAGCATACTCCTTAGCCTTGTCCAGGTCTGCCTGGTTGCGGGTACCTTCCTGGTTCCATCCCGAACGTGTAAGATAGACTTTTGCGAGCAGCCCGTATGCGGAATACTGGTCAAGACGACCGGCAGCATTCTGGGCCGGAAGCAGGGTGACAGCCTTTTCAAGGGTGCGTATTATATATTCATACACATCTTCAATCCTGTTTTTCCTGAGATCAGTAGCGGTGCCTGCACCGATGATGTCACTGTTGCTGTGAATTATCGGCACGGCTCCCCAGCCGCGTACCAGGTAAAAATAGGCCATCGCTTTCCATACCATCGCCTCGCCGGTGACAGTGTTGCGGGCTGCCTGGCTTACGTCAGGACCGGCCTTGGTAGCTATATTCTCAATTACAGCATTAGAGTGACCGTTGACCAGCCACAGTGAGTTGGATGCATCAGCCAGCTGGCTGTTTGATGAAGTCAGGATAAATGCCTGGTACACATCATCAGTACTGTAATATATGTTACCGGCCATGACATCACCTATCTTCACCCAGCCACGCTGGAAGTCATACCATGGGGCATTGTATAGCACATTTGCCGCCTGAAAACACTGTTCATCGGTCTTATAAAAACTGTCAACAGTATAAGTGTCTTCCGTCGGGCGATTGAGGAATTCCTCACAGGCACCGGCAGTCACCAGAATCAGTGCAAGTGCCAGTATTCGTCTGAATTTTAATATATTCTTCATATCCATCGCTTTTCAGTAATTAAAACGTAAAGTTCAGTCCGAATGTATAGACACGGGCCGCAGGATAACGGCCGTTATCCATGCCAAATACATTATCGTTGGTCTGACTTGCTCCAACCTCCGGATCCAGCCCTGTATACTTCGTAAAGGTCCAAAGGTTCTGAACATTTGCATATACCTTCATATTACTCATTCTAACCTTGCGGGTAATAGATAAGGGCAGGTTATAGGCCAGGGAAACGTTTTTGATCCTTACATAAGATCCGTCCTCAATATACCTGTCGGATATGCGTGCATTTTCATTGGGATCACCCGCCACGGCACGGGGAATGGAAGTATTGGGGTTAGCCACCCTGACATTGTCAATGTCATCGAACCAGTTGTTGACTGTTACTCCGGATGAATTGACAAAAGGATATACTTTATTCGGATCAATTGGTGCAAGCTGAGCACGGTCAACGGCTGTAGCAAGCTGATTTGACCACATGGTGTTCATATTGGTGAGAGTCCTTCCCACATAGTTCATCAGCTTATTACCCACGGAACCGCTCAGGTATACTGCAAGTTCAACATTCCTGTAAGAAAAAATGTTGTTGAAGCCGAAGGTAAATTTTGGCAGCGGAGATCCGAGGCTTGTCCGGTCAAACTCATCTATCAGGCCGTCAGGGACACCCTCGGGGCCTGACAGGTCCTGAAACTTAAGGTCTCCGGGCCACAATGTGCTGCGCTTGAAGTTCTCATCAGCAGGAAATGCCTTGGGCTTCGGGCTGTTGAGAATGTCTTCCTTATTCTGATATATCCCGGCAACCTTGTAACCGTAGAAATTATAGAGCGGGTCTCCCAGCTCGGTAAGGCTTACCAGGTCAGTCCACTGACCGTATCCTTCGATATGCGCTGCAGGAGTACCTGTAAGACCCAGCAGCTTGTTCCTGTTAAGGGTAAACTGAAGGTCATTTTCCCATGTAAATTTCCCGACGACCGGGCGGGTGTTAAGAGATATCTCAATACCCCTGTTTTCTATCTCGCCGAAGTTACCCATAGGTGGATTCAGCCGTATGGATACGTTACCGCTTGTTCCCATGTATGAAGGCAGCTGCATATCCATAAGCATAGCCGTTGATGTCTTGAGGTACATGTCAATAACAAGGGTTATACGGTTCTGAATGAATCCGGCATCAAGACCGACATTTATCTGTTCCTGCTTTTCCCAGGTGATATATGGGTTTGCTATGTTTGTCTGCCGGAATCCCATGCCCAGGTTCGAAGGCATTTTGTTGATGGCTGCGCCCCACCGGTAACCGCCAATATTCTGGTTGCCTGTCTGACCCCATCCTGCACGTATCTTAAGGTCGTTGATAATATCTGCAGCTCCTTGCATGAAGCTCTCCTGGGATATTCTCCATGATCCTGAAACGGCATGGAACGGTGCCCATCTGTTTTTGGGGCCGAAGTTTGACGAGCCGTCATAACGGAAGGTGTAGGTGAGGTAGTACTTGCTGCTCAATGAGTAGTTGGCACGGGCAAAGAATGATGCCATGGCACCGCTGCCGTGACCAGAACCTATCTGCATGCTTGTCGGTTCACCAAGGCCCGGCTCCTGAATGTCATTGCTTGTCAGTCCGCTGCTGGTGCCGCTGAGATATTCATACTTCCATTCCGAAACCTCCTGGCCTATCATAGCAGTGACATTATGGTTCCCGAACTGAGAATTGTAGGTCAGGTAGTTCTTCAGCTGCCAGAAAAAATTCTGGTTGTACTGTCTCCTGACCGTGTTTGTATTGTTTACCAGGCTTCCGTACTGATAGGTAGGAGTAAAATGGTAAGCATTTGAACCTCCCAGTTCACCTCCTATTTCAGTACGAAGCGTGAGACCCTTCATAAAGGAGATATCAGTAAAGAAGTTAGCGTTAAGGAGGTTCTTTTTCAGGATGTTTGTCTCGTCGAGGGCTTTTGCGATGGGATTGATAACGCTCGGAGCGCCCTCATATGACAGTCCTGCCCATGTGCCGTCAGCATTCCTGACAGGCACGTCAGGGGTGGTTCGCATGGCGACACTTATAATACCTTCCGTGCTGTTGTTGAGTGCCAGGTTCTCCTGTGTCCTTGAGAACATCACTTTGGCGCCCAGCTTGAGCCATGGCTTAAGGTCGGAGTCAAGGTTCACACGCCCGGAATAGCGGTTAAAATCGGTACCCACCATGGTACCGTCCTGTGT
>JAQBHM010000040.1:0-4762 GCA_032127795.1 Bacteroidales bacterium
CGTCAGCATAATAAGCAACATTAAAAGTATATATACCATCAGCAGGAACGGTGAAAATGCCTGTTTCCGGGTTGAAGCCTCCTCCCACGCTGAGGTCAGGTGCATCATATGTCATGGTGACATTTGTTATCTGGGGTGCTATGTCAGAGATAAGGTTCCTGGCCCTGAAAGCCACTTCAGTTCCCAGAACGGCACTTCCACCATTGGTAAGAGAAAGTGTCCTGCTTGATTTATCATAACTCAGAGCCTGGTCATCCGACGCCTCAGGTCCCTGGGGGCCCATCGGCCCTGCAGGGCCGGTAGGTCCGGGCTCAAGAGACTTCCCGGCAAAAAGTGCATAGGGCACCGCCATAAACTGCATCGTTCCCATATCCATGAAAAGATTCTCAAACTTCACCTCTACCTGTAGGTAATGGTTGGCAGTGGACCAGTTTATTCCGGCAAATGTGCCAATGACCGGATCTCCCTTACCGATAATAAGAGAGAAAACGCCGTACCTCGAGGTTGTCACCGTGGTGAAGACCTCCTGGTATACTGTTGCCCCGGTAGGTGAGCCTGTCTTTATTGAAAACCGGACCTCTATATCAGTGTTTACAAGTTCATTGCCATTGTTGTCACGGGCAACAGCCTGGTAATTTATGCCTCCGGGAACTGTCGTCTGTCCTGAGGCTGCCAGTGTCCCTGCAATAAAGAGCACCGTGAATGTCAGCATAAAAGAAATAACTCTTTTCATATCCTCCACATTAAAATTTCTCTACTTTAAAAGATCTGTTTATCACTCCGTCAGTACTTTGAACCCTTGCTATGTAAATGCCATTCCCGTAATTATGCATATTGATCTCAATAAGGTAATCATGATCAGGTGACAGATCGATATCCTTTGAATAGACTATTGAGCCGGTAAAGTTTGTGATAATGATTTTGTAATGCCGGCCAAGGACCCCGTAGAGTCTTATGTGAAACAGATGATACTTATCTTCCGTCACCGGATTCGGGAAAAAATCCACTCCGTTACCTTCCCTTGGAGGAAGGACTATTACCGGTATGAACCGGGGCTGCTGAAAACCCTGCGACAGATTGAAAATTGAGGGGACAGTAATTTCCACAGCCGTCTCACCGATGGTCTGCTGGTATGATATTCCTCCTGCTGTCACCAGGTTGGCGGCAGGAACCAGAACCTGGTGTGACAGGTTATAAGTCTTTTGTGAGAAAGAGAGCGAGCACGCCAGAACAAGAATTATACCTGTAAACAATCCCTTCATTTCAAATCCTTGAGTAATCAATGCCAAAAATAGTATTTTTAAATAGAATTGCGTCTCTCCAGTATCAGTTTTAGGCTTTTCAAAGGCTCAACCATCCTGAATATGAGGGCCCATGAAGTGCCGGTGATGACCTGCAGTGCGGCTGCCAGAGGCCATGGCACCTCCAGAACCCTGAAGACGAGCCCTGCAGCCAGGGTCACCGTCAGGAGCATTCCATACAGCCTGACACTCTTCAGTGTCATTACCCCGGTCATTGACCTCTGTACCGTAATAATGCACAGCACTGCCACAAGGATCTGGGTGGCGAGAGATGCTGCCGCAGCACCGGTACCGGAAAGCGAGGGTATGAGCAGAAGATTAAGGGTGATGTTGAGAGCCAGGGCTCCCGCGGTTATCATTCCCAGCTTTCGCATAAGACCTGCCGCCGTCAGCATGGTACTGTATATATATGTCAGGGCAACCGGTATAAGTGTTATCATCATGAAACGGTAAGGCTGAATGGCGCTTTCCACCGGCGAGGTATAAAGCATATCAAGTATCTCTCCCGGGAAGGTGGCCATTGTAACAGCTATTATGCCGACAGGGGTAAGAAGCATCCCCGATGCCAGCGAGGCAAGGGGCGTTATGTCATTGCCGGAAGCATGTTCCTTTGAAAAGATGGGAAGAAGTATCCCTCCGAACATAACCGGTATCATGGCAAAAGCGTCGAACAATCTGAAAGCCTGCGCGTAGTTCCCTGCCTGAATCGCACCGTCAGGCAGCAACCGCTCGATAAGCACCGTGTCAATCCTCCAGTAAAGCGTCATGGCGAAGACCACCAGGGCATAGGGCAACCCTGAGATGATTATGCCTTTCAGGACAGACGAGTCAGGTCTTATTCCTGAGACGCCTCCGCGGCGTATGACTATTATGAAGGCTGTCACCATCACTGTAAAATAGGCCGCCGTCTGTGACCATACAAACCATTCTATCCTGAAGGATGATGATGTCACACCTCCCCAGAGCAGCAGGGAACAAATAATTATCATCAGCAGCCTGTCGGCAACAGAAAGAAGGCTGTCCAGGATAAGATACTGCATCCCGCTTATGTTCGACCGGAGCCACAGGGTCAGTGAGGCCATGAACTGGTTGACCATAAGTACAAGAAGGAGCATAATCTGCCCGGAGGAATAACCAAGCATCCATGCCACGGTGAGGGTGATGGCGAAATATACGGCTGTGAGTGCCAGCCGTAAAAGAAGTACATTCCCGAAATAGAGCCTCACCCTTGAAGGGTCTGCAGAGACAGCCCGGTTGTTGAACCCTGACAGGCCCATATCGAGGACCAGGGTGAAGAGAACGGAGAAACTGAAGAGCGAAAAATAGAATCCGTAGGCTTCTTCTCCTGCAATATTCTGCACGGTGCGGTCTATCCCCAGCACCCAGAAGGCCTTGACTATCAGGCTCACCGAAAGAAGAAAAACAATATTTATCAGGAACTTTCTCCTCAATATGCCGGCCTCCTGTTATTAATAATTCAGCCCAATTTATAAATTATTTGCCACATTTGTATCAGAGAAACGAGGATCTGAATGATCATAGCTGTTAATGCACGTACGCTTAAGGAGGTCCCCAATGACGGGATAGGCTGGTTTACCCATGAGGTTGTCAGCCGGATGGTCAGGGATCATCCGGAGCACCGGTTCATTCTTGTGGGTGACAGGAGTCATAACCGCTGTCCGGTTGCCGGGGACAATGTTCAGTATATCACTGTGCGGCCGCGTACCTTTCATCCTGTTACCTGGTATCTATGGCATGAATTTTTTCTTCCGCCGGTGCTGAAACGTATCCGGGCTGATATATTTGTGGCTCCTGACGGCATCATGCCGTTGCGTACGGATGTCCCCTGCCTGCCTGTCATTCATGATCTGAATCATGTTCACCGGCCTGATGACATACCCTGGGTGACGCGTCATTATTACCGTCACTTTTTCAGGAAATTTGCACATAAGGCAGCAAGGATAGCTACGGTATCACATTTCTCAGCAGAGGATATTTCAGGGGTTTACGGTATTGATCCGGGCCTGATAGATGTGGTGCCCAATGGTGTTGCTGAACTCTTCTCTCCTCCTGCTGAGGGTGAGGCTGAGCAGACAAGACTGGAGTACAGTGGGGGAAGACCTTACTTTCTTTTTGTCAGCAACTTCTCACCACGAAAGAATATAGAGACACTTATCAGGGCTTATGACATCTTCCGTCGTGACAGCGGCATTGATCATATGTTGTTGATAGCGGGCAGGAGGCTTTATCTCACCGGGGAGGTTGAGAGGGCTTTGGAGGCATCACCCTACAGCGGAGATATTCTCTTCACGGGGTCAGTGAACCGTGAGATCCTCAGGAAGCTTTACGGGGCTGCGGTGGCGTTGACATTTGTGCCGTGGTTTGAGGGATTTGGCATTCCGGTTGTGGAGGCGCAGAGGTGTGGTACGCCGTGTATCCTTTCTGACACGTCATCACTGCCGGAGGTTAGCGGCGGCGCAGCGCTGTGCACCGGCCCTGCCGGTGCAGACGCCATAGCCGCGGCTATGGCGCGCCTCGCCGGAGACGAGGCGCTGCGCCGCCGCCTGTCACAACAGGGTACCATCAACTCCGCCAGATACTCCTGGGATAAAACCGCAGAAGAGATGTGGAAAAGTATCATTAAAACGATAGAAAAAACCCGCTGATGCTCAGACAGTATCATGACCCCCTGCTGACAGAAGCCGGATGCGACGAGGCAGGCAGAGGATGCCTCGCAGGACCGGTATTCGCTTCCGCCGTGATCCTCCCCAAAGACTACGTCAACCATTCCCTTAACGACTCAAAGAAACTTACACCGCGACTGCGGAACAGACTCCGTGAAGAGATAACCTCAAACGCAATAGCCTGGCAGATAGCCTCATGCAGTAATAATGAGATTGACATTATGAATATCCTCCGCGCATCCATCACCGCAATGCACAGAGCCATTGACGAATTATCACCCACACCCCAGCTTCTGCTCATTGACGGCAACAGGTTCTATGCCTATAAAAATATTCCCCATCTGACAATTATCCGAGGTGATGCCACATACCTTTCCATAGCTGCTGCCTCAGTACTGGCAAAAATGGAACGCGACAGCTTTATGGAAGAGCTTGACAGCCGGTATCCGCATTATCGATGGCGACAAAATAAAGGATACCCTACTGCCGAACACCGCAAGGCAATAATGGAATACGGAGTGACTGAATGGCACCGACTAACTTTTAACCTGCGAGAGTTGCAGACAGAACTGCGATTCTTATAAATTGTTAAATGCAGTGCGCCTTATTGCCTAAAATAATATCTTTGACAATTGTCAATTACTTTTTCAAACTGATATAAAATGAAACCCATATTTTTATCAATCACCAATCAAGGATGAATATAATTCTCCGGATATGTGGGTTCCATGTCATCATTAAAAATTAAATTATTTACACATGAAAAAACTGTTTACA
>JAQBHM010000041.1:0-3102 GCA_032127795.1 Bacteroidales bacterium
ATGACATTTTTATACAATGTACAAACACCGGAAGCTGCAGAAGAACATTTTCAAAACAACGGATATCCACGCTATGGCGAAGAAGTATTAAAAGAGATTGATTGGGTGAAACTTGCCGGTATGATTCAAAAGAAATAATTTCAAACAACAGTTATGCAAAAATCACCATTTATTCTTTTGCTGCTTATCTCGTATCTGCCTTCAATTGCTCTGATTGCCGTTCCGGAAAAGCCAGTTCTTACCAATACCGGCGAAGGGAAAGAGAGCTATTTAGCAGAACCCCGAACAATAAAAAGTGAAAATCGGGAATTATGGTTGTTTACAGCTAAGATCTCGGTTAACAGTACTTATAAGAGAGACACCACAAGTAGTTATAAGATTGAAAGCATGGTGACCGTTAAGGAATTTCATCAATCTTCCCAAAGCTCGGCAAGTAGCACCATTTCTGCCGTAATTGAGAATCAGGCTGAAAATCCGCTAAAAGATTTCTTTTATGATTCAAGCTCCGGCGAACCAGTAAGTATGAGCGTAACCGGCCAGGGTACGCAGACCGAAACAACAAAAGGGTCTGAGACTATCAACGGCACATTGATTAGTGCAGATGAGCGTACCGACAATGTTTCGGGTTCGGCATTACCAGATGCTTATATCCAGTTCAGTTACTCAGATGATTATAAGATGGTTAGTGTAAGTGTGAATATAAATGCAAAGGGAACATCTGATGCTCGTTTATATGATGGTGAATGGAAAGATTATGGCGGCCCAATTGAAGATTATGGAATAAACTGTGTTGCGGGATGTAGTTTGCCGGACGATAAAAACTGCAAAATAACCAGGACTGGCAAAGGCTATACGGCAAGCTGGAGTTCAAGTGAAAATGAAAAGGGAAATACCGGTAATGGCACAGAATACCGAACCAGCGTGACCTCTTTGGAAGTTACCCTTGTCCCTTACAAAGAATCGGATAAACCAGAAGTTACAATTGAAGGCTGCAGTGAGCTTGGTGTAAGTGAAAAAGGCCAGGTAACTGCCAAAGCCAGTGCTGAAGGCGGAACTTACCGGTTCTGGGCAGAACCTCAGGGAATCCTGACAGTCGAGTCCAATGGCGCCTCAGCAACGCTTCAAGGTTCTACTCCAGGTCGCGGAAAGCTATATGTTGAATATACCAGCCCCGAAGGAAAGACAGCCACAACTTCAATGGCAGCGGCATGTGTTACAGTAGAATCATACAATGGTGGACAGGCTGTACCTCAAATTCCCCTCTTCGACATTGATGGAAAAAAACTACCTGGGATACTAAAGATTCCTTTTAAAATGCAGCCTGATGAAGCCACAGATCTCCTTGCGTTTTCAGCGGCTGATCCCGGAGTTTTGAGCGCTGTAGGACTTGGTGATATGGTAGCACTTCAGGGCATACATTCAGGGAAAACCACTGTGCAGGCAACCACAAAATGTGGCGGAACAGCAGGTCCACCCGTTGAGGTTGAGGTCGTAAACTGCGATGATGAAACAGTTGCAGCTCTTGAAAGAATGAAGCAGACTGCAATGAAAAATCTCCTGGAGGCAAATGATGTATTAAAACAAATTGCCGGCTCGAAAGAGTTTGAAAAGGCCAGAGAAGAAATCGTGAAATCATTATGGAATGTGTTCATAAAGTCGGGGCTAACGATAGTTACCAGTGGGAAGGCTTCAGGAGCTCAAAAAGTCGCAACCGAGATATTGGATAATGGTAATGCATTAAGGGAAATAATTGCCAGCACCAACCCTGAAGAACTTAAAAATAATGTTGGCAAAACAGCCACCGGTAAATCTTTTGAAAAAATTATTAAAAACCAGTTTGGTGAGGTTATTGAAGGTCTGTGGGGAAAATCTGCAAGTGCTGCAATTGGAGTTGCAGAAGCACAGGGGGCAGCCCAGAAGTTCGCCGATAACCTGAACCAGACAATTGATTTTGAGAGGGCTGTAAAAAACGCCCTGGAGACTTTTGAGAAATGCAACAAAGATTTGGAGAAATACACTCGTCTTCAGCAGATATGCAGGGGAGAAAAACCACAGCCTTCCCAAAAGGAGGCTCCTAAGACTGAGCCAAAGCCTGACCCGACAAAACCGACACCACCTGTAACCCCTGCAACAAAAACAGAAGAACCGCCAGTTCAGAAATCACAAACCGAAGAGCCGACAGCAGATGATGAAGTGCTTGATGACCCTGAACCTCCCGTCACCCCTCCGAGACAGGTTGGCCTGCCTTATGAAGCGGATGATTGCGGGTGCGAAAAATCAAAAGATTTGACTGTAAAATCCACTGATTTTTCGATGTTGGAAGTCGGAATGAAGAATCTTGGCGAGTGTGTTGAAGCTTTCAGAAGCACTTCGCTTACCGACTATCAACAGGCCCTGGAAGAACTGTCATCGCTGACTGAATCTCTTACAGGGATACTAAATACCGACGCTGACGCTTTTCTGTTGAAAGCAAAAGAATCGATGCCACAGCTTGATTCAATCGTTAACCGCATAAAAGCGTACGACGAAGCAGGAGGTGCTTTTATGAAGAAGATGGATAAGTGCCCCGAATCACTTACTACCGGGATGGAGATATTTCAGTCAGTCGAAAAAATAACTGTCGATTCAATTAAAACCAACTACTAAGTAAAGAAATTGCCCCGGGTGTGAGATTATATGCTCCCGATTGCGGACAGGTGCCAGACTGCGGAGGAGCATAGAGCATAGAGCGGAGAGCGTAGAGTGAAAGACAAAAGACAAAAGGGAAAAGATAAAAGTAAGATGGAGAGCTATGGCTCCAGCCAGGGGGAGATTTTTGCTTTCAGCAGATCAGCAGTGACACGCTGCGTTGCATCGGGTGCCGTGCCGGCAGCCCTGATTGATACCAGTCTGTTGGTGATGGATAACGGTCTGTATAAGAATAGTAACCGACTGCGTAGCGCTCTCCTGTCAGGTTACAGAAAAATGGAAGCGGGCTACAACCCTTGGATTTAATGCGATCCCAACTATTATTTTTATACATTGTTGTGAGCAGTTTTTAATTTTTTACCTGTTTTAACAAACTATCTATATAAGCTTCGGATTGCCTCATGTAGTTTGTGG
>JAQBHM010000042.1:0-5519 GCA_032127795.1 Bacteroidales bacterium
ACGGGTCACATAAAGACCTTTTGACATCAGGCTGACGAGTTTAGAATTGAGCTTGTCGTTTATTATCTGGTTCTCAAAGAAGAGCCAGTAACGCTTTGTATTTTCGTCAGTCTCGGTTGCTTTTAAGAAGTTGACAAGGAATGACTTGTTGAACATGCCAGTCTGCGGGTCAGTGAAAAGCTGCTGTACTATGGGGTGTGGATTGTCACCGAACACCATCATTTCAACTTCCTCGGGACTAACTTCAAGGCCTGTCTGCCTGTATGTCTTTCCCATAAGTATGTCAGTAAGGACCTGCTGCCAGATCTGCTCCCTGATGCTCTCAGTCATCTGTTCATTTATCTCTGTAGAGCCTGACATTTTGTATATCTCTGTCAGCTCCTGAACCTTGGCTTCAAAATCGGGGTACTGGACTATCTCCCCGTCGATACGGGCCAGCTCATAATATTTGCTTGCCTTTTTGCGCTGGGCGCTGTTATTCCCAAAGAAATCGCTAACCACAAAGAGCAGAAGTGAGACGCCGATTACGCCTGCCACTAATGCCCCTGCCTTCTCTCTTAAAGTCTGAAGTACTGACATCTGAAAACTATTTTACTTATTGAATTATCTGGTTGAAAAATACAGGCGACAAATATAACAAAATTCAGTAAAAAAACAGGCAGGAGGATATTCTCTCTTATCAGGGCCATTTAAAATATGATAATTCTCATATTCAAGTTATATCTTGCAGCAAATAAATACCTTGAAAAACTGATTTTTTTAAAATATCTCATATGTCGAAAAATCTGAGAGGACTATCTGAAAGAAAGGGGTTGGACCGCAGTCTCTATGAAGAGATTGTCAGGATAAGTACTGACCGGGCGGGAGAAAGTGATGAGCATTTGAAAGCTGTTGCTGAAAAGTATCACGTCGGAAAATCTTCAGTATTTGGTGTCAGGTCGTTTTATGACTTTCTGACCACGAAGCACGCCGGGAGAAAAGTATTTGTCTGTGACGGTACCGCATGTCTCACCTCCGGAAGACAGGAGGATCTGAAAAGGAGACTGCTGGCCAGTTACTCCGAAGAAGAGATAGGCACTGTAACATGCCTCGGGCACTGTCATTCAAATGATGCCTACATGGTTGATAATGAGGTTTTCAATGCAGGTTACAGCGGCAAGGGCGAACAGCAGATTCACACAGGCACCAATGCGGAGAAGCCGGCCCTCATGAGCCCCACGGGGTCAGTGAAGGAATACTATTCGGTGATCAGGAAGCATGATGGGGTAGCGGCGCTGAAGGAAATTGAGCTCTCCGGATTGCGTGGCAGGGGTGGTGCCGGCTTTCCGTTTCATCTTAAAAACAAGACAGCCCGCGAGGCGGTATCAGAAAAGAAGTATATTGTATGTAATGCCGATGAGGGTGATCCGGGTGCTTTCTCTGACAAGTGGCTGCTTGAAGAAAGGCCGCATGCCGTTCTTTTCGGAATGTTGCTGACAGGGATTATTACCGGAGCTGACACCGGAGTACTCTATATCCGGGGCGAATACCCCGGAGCTATAAACAGGGTAAGAGAGGCGATACAAGAGCTTGAAGAATCGAATATCCTGGGGGGAATTCTGCCCGGGAATGCATTCAGGTTTCATGTTATTGAGGGCTCCGGCGCCTACATCTGCGGAGAGGAGACATCACTTCTCAATTCCCTCGAGGGACTGAGGCCCGAGGTGCGTACACGTCCTCCGTTCCCGGCAGTCTACGGACTTTTTGGCAAACCAACTGTCTTAAGCAATGTTGAGACATTTGCCAATTTGCATTATATACTGAATGAGGGAGGGGCCGCATATGCTGCCCTGGGAACAGAAAAATCACCCGGAACAAAGCTCGTATGCCTTGACGGAGCCTTCAACAGGCCGGGGCTCTATGAAGTGAAAATGGGGACGCCACTGGATTATGTACTGAATCATATGGGCGGAGGTACAAGATATCCTGTCAAGGCCTTTCAGGTAGGCGGACCTCTCGGAGGTATCGTGCCCGCTGCAAGGATTGATGACCTGACCCTTGATTTTGAGTCGTTCAGCCGTGAAGGGTTCCTGCTGGGCCATGCAGGAATAGTATCCCTGCCTGAAGACTTCCCCGTCATGAAACTGCTGATCCATCTTTTTGAGTTCACCAAAAAAGAGTCTTGCGGCAAATGTTTTCCCTGCCGAATAGGGGCTGCGCGAGGGTACGAAATGCTCGTCGCCGCATATGAGTCAGGGGAAATGATTGATGCCGGTCTTTTCGACGACCTGCTTGAGACATTGCAGCTCGGATCATTATGCGCCCTGGGTGGAGGAGTACCGCTGCCGGTAAAGAACGCACTTCAATATTTCAGAAGTGAGCTGGAGGATTATTTTATTGCAAAAGCATGAGTCCAATGAGTGAGATAGCATATATAGAAAACAAACCTTTCCCAATTGAAATGGGAGAGACGATCCTCGAGTTTGTCAGAAGGAACCAGGGCCGCGAGGTCATTCCTACACTCTGCCAGTCAGACAACCTTGAGAATTATGGCTCATGCCGTATCTGTTCGGTGGAGGTTGCATTGAAGGAAAACGGACCGGCCAGGGTGATGGCCTCATGCCATACACCGGTAGCACCAGGGTATTTTATCTATCATTCCACAGATAAGATCCGCAGGCTGAGAAAAAATATAATTGAACTTGTTCTTTCTGACTATCCGGAAGAGAAATTAATTCCGGAAAAGGGGGCTCTCCCCACTGAGTTTCAGAAGACTGTTGCTTCCCTGGGAGTCACCTCTGTCAGGTACCCGGGGGCAAAGACAAAGAACAGGATAGCGCCTGACAGAAGCCATCCTTATATATGGTCTGACCTGTCAGAATGTATATTCTGCTACAGGTGTGTCAGAGCCTGTGACGAACTTCAGGCAGAACATGTGCTGGGAGTAATGGGAAGGGGTTCTGAGAGCAGGATCATCAAAGGCTATGACCAGGATTTTATGAGTTCGCCGTGTGTATCATGCGGAGCATGTGTCCAGACATGTCCTACCAATGCCCTTTCAGACAGGTACGGCACCAAGACCCTGGCAGCAGACCGGACGGTACGCACTACCTGTACCTACTGCGGTGTTGGATGCAATCTTGAAGTGAAGGTTATAGACGGTATTGTGAGAGGCATACAGGCACCTGTTGACAGTGAGGTCAACAGGGGTCATACCTGCCTGAAAGGACGATTTGCATTTGAGTTTTATAACCATCCTGACAGGCTCCGCACACCGCTGTTAAAGAGGAATGGCAGGTTAGAGGAAGTGTCATGGGAGGAAGCCTACAGATATACAGCTGCAAAGTTCAGAGAGATAAAGGAGAAGCACGGCCCTGATGCTCTTGCAGGCATATCTTCGGCACGGTGCACCAATGAGGAGAATTATCTTATGCAGAAGTTCTTCAGGATTGTTCTGGGAACTAATAATATTGACGGTTGTGCGCGTGTATGCCATGCTCCTACAGCCATGGGGATGCAGTGGGCATATGGAACAGGCGCTGCAACAAACTCTATAACAGATCTTTACAAGACAAATTGCATCCTTGTGATAGGTGCCAATCCAACTGCAGCGCATCCGGTGACAGGGTCAAGGATAAAGGCTCTGGCACAGTCGGGCACCCCGATGATTGTAATTGATCCGCTGAAGATAGAGCTTGCAGTACTTGCAAAGCATCATCTCCAGATAAAGCCCGGGACAAATGTGGCTGTTCTGAATATGTTCTCATATTATATCCTTACGGAGGGTCTTGCTGACAGGGCATTCATTGAATCGAGGACTGAGGGCTGGGATGAGTTTGAACATTACCTGAGGAGTCTCGACATTGACAGGCTGGAGGAAATATGCGGTGTGGACCGTGAACTTGTAAGGGCGGCAGCTGTGGAATATGCCTCGGCTGACGCTTCCATGGAGTTTCACGGACTTGGAGTTACTGAACACTGGCAGGGAACCAAGGCCATCACGCTGCTTTCCAATATTGCCATGATGACAGGCAATATCGGGAAGGAAGGTGCGGGCGTCAATCCGCTGAGAGGGCAGAATAATGTTCAGGGTGCTGCAGATATGGGAGTGCAGCCTCACCAGGGTGCAGGCTATCTCGATGTCACAGATCCTGCCAATATTTCGCTCTATACTGATTACTACGGCATTGAGCATCCCTCAAAAGTGGGGTACAGAATCCCCGAGATGTTTACAGCTGCCTCCAGGGGAGATCTTAAAGCTATGTGGATCATGGGAGAGGATCTTCTCCAGACTGATCCCAACACATGTCATGTGAGAAATTCTCTCGAGGGTCTTGAGTTTCTTGTTGTTCAGGAACTTTTCATGACAGATACTGCCAGGATTGCAGATGTGGTTTTTCCGGCATCATCATTCCTGGAGAAGGAGGGGACCTTTACAAACGGAGAGAGAAGAATACAGAGGGTGCAAAAGGTTGTGGAGCCTCTACCGGGAACCAGGGCTGACGGTCAGATAGTGGTTGACATGATGAATGAGATGGGTTACCCGCAGAAAGACTATTCGGCTGATGTGATCCTGAAGGAGATTGCAGGTATTGTGCCCTTCTTCAAGGGAGTCAGATGGGATGAACTGGGTGACAATGGCAAGCAGTGGCCGGTAAAAGAAGACGGTACTGACACTAAGATCCTTCATACCTCAACATTCAAGAGAGGCAGAGGCAGATTTCATTCATGGGACTTTGAAGAGACTCCGGAGCTGGTTGCCAATTCCGGCAAGTACCCTTTCATCCTGACCACGGGAAGGCTCCTTGAGCATTATAACAGCGGTACAATGACGCGGAGGACTCCCAACAGCAAGCTGGTCAGCGAGGATATACTTTATGTGCATCCTGCAGATGCTGATAAGAAGGGGGTGAGAACGGGAGAATTTGTGACCATCATATCCGAGCGCGGACAGGCAACATTAAAGGTTGAGGTCAGTGAAGCAGTAAAGCCTGGTGTGATATATACTACCTTTCATTTTCCCGAGGCATCTATAAATTATCTCACAAGCAATATTGGCGATGAGTATACAATGACGCCTGAATACAAGGTTGTAGCTGTGGATTTTAAGAAGTCACTTTTTACCGGTTTCAGAAAAGCAGAATGTGACCCTCGTAAATGAAAAAAGGTAAAATATTCAAATCACCCCTATTATTTACAGGGGGGGTATGAATAATATATATAAAAATCTAATAAATACATCATATAATTTGGGGGTGCAATTGAAAAAAGATCTATTTTTGTTCAAAATAATAGATCATGGCAGAATTACGTTTCAGTGCACTAAAGGAATTATTCAGCAGGAACCCGATAGAGGTTGACCTGCCGATTGAGACAGTATCGGAGTATTTTGCGGTCAACGTCTTTGATCAGACAAAGATGGAGCGCTATCTTTCAAGGGAGGCGTTCAAGGCTGTGATGACAGCAATAGATGAAGGGACACCCATTACCAGGCAGATAGCTGATCAGGTTGCTACGGGCATGCAAGCCTGGGCCATGGA
>JAQBHM010000043.1:0-5778 GCA_032127795.1 Bacteroidales bacterium
TGTCGTAAACTATTGAAAAACCGTTTTTTATGAACATATCCTTCATAATTGATGCCTTGAGACCATATTCTTTCGTTTCAGCCACAAAGTTATATTTCCCATCGTTAACAGCCTTGAGAATTGCTGCAAATCCATATTGCACAGAGTGAGTCACCCCCGAGGAGAGTGCATAAAGGGCTCCGAAAATCATAGCCCGTCCGAAGAGTTCAGAAGCATAATACCTGAGCAGATCAGGGTAACGACGGTTGTACAGATGGTCTGACAAAACCATTAATCCAATCCTCTGTCCGGCATAGCTGAAAACTTTGGAACTGGATATGAGAAGAATATAATCTTCACAGTACTTTGCCACTGACGGCTGGAAGGGCGGCTCACCAGGCTTTGAACAGTCATTACGGAAATCCATCCCGAAATATGCCAGGTCTTCAATCACAATAGCATCATACTTCTTTGCCAGATACCCTATGGTACGGAGTTCATCTTCGGTGAAACATATCCATGAGGGGTTATTCGGGTTTGAATACAGAATAGTTGAGACCTTGCCGCTTTTCAGGTATGACTCCAGTTTCTTCTCCAGTTTTACACCGCGGTAGTTATATACGTCAAACGACTGATATTCCTGACCCAGTATTCTTGTCTGCGTCTTCTGAACCGGAAAACCGGGGTCAATGAAGAGGGTGCCCTCCTTGGTGCGGTCATTGCGGTTGGCTACCATAAAGCTGGCCATTCCTCCCATCATTGATCCCGCAGTAGGCACGCAGCTTCCCGGATTCACATCGATGTCAAGATAGAGTTTCACAAAACGTGCTGCCTCATTCTTCAGCTCCGGTAATCCTTCTATATCGGGATATTTTGAAGCCACACCCTTATGCAGGGCAGCAATCTCAGCCTCAACTCCCACTGATGCAGGCGGCAGGCCCGGAACTCCCATTTCCATCCTTATAAAACCGACACCGGTCTCTTTCTCAAGGATGTTGACCAGCTTGACTATCTCTCTTATGCTTGCACGTCCCAAATTAGTAATTCCGCTTACTGAAATAGCGCTCCTTACTGTTTCATAATTAATGGGGCATTTTTTCATAAATTTTCAATTTTTGACCCACATTTCAGGCGGCAATATACATATTCTGAAGAGAAAGAAAACTGCCTTTTGTCACGTTTGAAGATGCAAATGGCAGTGGAGCCTCATGAACGGGCTGTGACTTTGCTGCCTGCGGCAAAAGCCAATACAACACCCAGGACAATGCTCAGGATGGCTGCAAATAGTATCTGGAACTCTGCAGGCAGGAGAAAAGTCACCGTCTGTGCCGGTATCCAGAAAACAGGAATGGTCTTTTTAAGTACAAAACCCCACATTGTTGTCCAATCAATCTTGCTGAAGAGTTTTGGAATATCAGGTATTGTAAAAAATCCGGCAAGAGTGCCACCGGTAACCCCTATATGAAGATCGGAAATCCTGTGGGTTACCATAAGTACAGGGGCATAAAATATATTGAGGAAAAAACTGATGCTGAAAGCAAGAAATACCTTTCCGGCAGTAAGGCCCCCTGTCATTACTGATCCTGTGTCAGCCATTCCCAGTTGCCCGGCAATTGAAGGCACACCTGTTCCAAAGATAAGAAAGGCTGCCTTGACAGACATCCCCAGGAAACCCCATACCAGGGCACGCGGTAATAGCCCGAAACCCGCAGAATAATATCTGCCGGTACGTATTCTGTGCCCCAGCATCTCACCCAGGGTGGCAAGAAGTGCAAATTTTATGAAACTTGCCACAAATGCCCATTCGGTGGTGAATCTCATGAATATTGCATAGAGCCCTTCCGAAAGGAAGAATGGTATAAAAACCGCTGCAAATCCTAATGCAAAAAATATATCCGCCCTCTTCATTCTCAATTCCTGACCCTAATTCTTAACTCTTAATTCTTAATTCTTAATTCTATTTTTCTATCCTTATCCTGGCATCCACCGCCACGATCTTATCGCCTGAAGCAAGCAGCGGATTGATATCCATCTCAAAAATCTCAGGAGCGGCCTCAGTAATTGCTGAGATTGACCTTATTACATTTATGAATGCCCCTTCGCTTATCTCCTTGCCACCTCTCACTCCTTTAAGTATCCTGTATGATTTCAGCGACCTTATCATTGATTCTGCCTCTGCCTCGGATACCGGTGCAAGGGCAGTCGCTACGTCCCTGAAGAGCTCTATAAAAACTCCTCCCATGCCTGCCATGACCAGATGTCCGAACTCAGGCTCTCTTTTGACCCCGCAGAAGAGTTCCAGTCCTGAGATCATTTTTTGTATCAGTATGCCGGTAACATCAGGCATAC
The DNA here is from genome assembly GCA_032127795.1 of Bacteroidales bacterium. Lineage (GTDB taxonomy): Bacteria > Bacteroidota > Bacteroidia > Bacteroidales > VadinHA17 > SR-FBR-E99. Next base: position 2,329 of record JAQBHM010000043.1, read on the forward strand.
TGATCATTCTTTCGAATTCATAACGTACTGTCTCCGCACTTTTCACGTTCAGTACCACCCCTCCTACATCCGACTTATGAACCGGGCCCACAACCTTCATGACAACAGGGAATCCCATCGCCGAGGCTTTTTTCACTGCCTCTTCCTCCGATCTCACAACAATTTCAGGCACTGTCAGGATTCCTGAAGCCTTCAGCAACCTTGTAACATTCTCAGGTGAAAGATAGCCATTCCCTGCACTTTCAACCACAGACCGAATCACTTTAATATCTGTAATACCGCTCATTGGCTGCCGTTCAGCCGGTGCCGGAGTATTATAAACCTTGCAGAGGGCCCTGCCAAAGAGCACCTCATCGGGAAACATAGTATTTCCCATTGCTGTGAATGCTGCAATCTCCCGGCGTACATTTATTACAGAAGGAAGGATTGGGTAGATAGGCTTACGGCAATCATGAATCTTCCTGTTAAGCAGATCATATACGTCATCAACGGGGAAGAGCCCCGGGCTCCCGAAGATCACTGCCATGGCATCAATCTCCGGAAACTCATTCTCACAGGCATCGATAATTAATCCCAGCTGTTCAGCCGTGCCTGTAGCCAGAAAATCGATAGGATTATTGACAGATGAACCCGGAAAGAGCTTCAGCAGCAACCTTTCAGCAGCCGGGCCGCTTAGATGAGGCACCTCCATGCCCCCTTCACTGAGTGAATCTGTGAGCATCACTGCCGGTCCTCCCGCATGAGTTACCACAGCTATCTTCTTACCTTTCACCGGCGGGTAGGTGAAGAGAGAGGCAACCGCCGCCAGCTCTGTTCTGCTATGGCATCTTACTATACCGGCTTTGCGAAACAGGGCTTCCACCGCAACATCGGGCGAGGCCATGGCCCCCGTATGTGATGATGCAGCCCTCGAGCCCGCCTCTGAGGAGCCAGCCTTGATGGCGGCTATCCTGCAACCCTTCCTTATGAGTGAGGAAGTATGCTTTAACAATTTATCCGGGTTGGTTATACTCTCTATATAAAGAAGCTTGATCTTCGAACTTCTCTCCGGGTCAAAAGTCTCATCAAGATGCTCAAGCACATCCTCAACCCCTACCTGGGCGCTGTTACCCACGGACCATACACTTGAAAACGGCAATCCGTTGGTGATGGCCGTCTCCATTATATATACTGCTGTGGCTCCCGAACCACTAATAAATTCAACACCAGATGAAGAAAGAGAAGGGATAGGTTCAGTGAAAACACCGGAATAATTACTGTTTAAAAATCCGATGCAGTTAGGGCCAATAAGTGTTCCTCCGTGGCTGTCTATAATGCTTACTATCTCATTCTCCAGCTGCTCTCCTTCAATATTCTCTTCACTGAAGCCTGCTGACAGAATAATGAAGCCACCCGTTCCTTTCTCTGCAGCCATTGTCTGTACTACTCCCGGGCAATAGCGGGCGGGAATGGCTATTACTGCCAGGTCTGTCCGTGGAAGCAGGGAGGCATCGGCATAAGCCTTCAGGCCCTGAACAAAATCCTTTTTAGGGTTTACCACATAAATTTCCCCTTTGAAACCGCAGTCCAGCAGATTTTTTAGGACCTTGCCCCCTGCCTTGGTAGTGTCATCAGATCCTCCAATAACAGCAATAGTACTGGGATTCAAGAGCTTATCATTAATCATAATCGGATTTTGAGTTCTTTTCGAAAGGTAAAAACATTTTAAAATATAACAAATGACTAATAGACATCTCCCATTTTTCAATGGTGGGGGCACCTGTTTTTTTTATACCCACTTCATTTCTCATATATGCTGTATAATAGTAAATTTGCCCGACATTAATATCAAAACTGGCTTATTTTTGTTACCTAATCTATAAGAAAATGAATAAAAAAAGGAGTTCATATATTTCAATGGTTCTGATGACCATTCTGCTGGTATTATTTTCGGCAATTGTAAATGCCCAGCCGGTTCAGGATATTGATCCTGACGGTCCGGGTTATGCTGAGAGTTGTACCAGCATCATGGTTGGAAGGTCTGCGTCAGTCGACGGATCAGTGATGACAGCCCATACCTGTGACGGCAATTACCGTACATGGGTTGAGGTTGTCCCTTCAAAAAAGTTCGAAAAGGGTGCAATGCACCCGGTTTACTGGGGCACGCTTCATACTGAATCGGCATGGGACATGACCAATGTTACGAAAAAAGGTGAGATCGCTGAGGTGCCTTCAACATACTCATACTTAAGCACTGCATATCCCTGCCTGAACGAGAAGCAGCTGGCAATAGGAGAGTCAACAATATACGGAAGGAAGGAATTATATAACAGTGAAGGTCTTTTTCTTATAGAGGAGCTTGAGAAAATAGTCCTGGAGAGATGTGTGACAGCCCGCGGGGCAATAACCCTTATCGGCTCACTGGTTGAGGAATTTGGGTATGGTGATTATGCTGAGTGCATAACCATTGCAGACAAGAGGGAGGTATGGCAGCTGGAGATAGCAGGCTCAGGGCCCGGCAAGCCTTCAGCATTATGGGTCGCCCAGCGTATCCCTGACGACCATGTCGGCATTTCGGCCAATATACCGCGTATCTCTGTCATTGACTTTAAGGATCAGGACCGTTTCATGACCTCCAAAGATCTCATGGAGAGAGCCAGGAAACTGGGTTACTGGGATGGCAAAGAGCCAATGAAGTTCTACAAGGTGATCAGCACCGGCAAACCCTACGCCATCAGGGAGTTCTTTGTGCTGAGCACTCTTGCCCCTTCCCTGAACCTTACAATGGATATGGAAGAGCTGCCGTTCTCTGTCAAACCTGAGAAGAAGGTGTCTGTCCGTGACGTAATGGCTTTTTACCGCCAGACATACGAAGGAACGCCTTATGATATGACCAGGAATCTGCTTGTGAAAGTCACAAAAAAGGATGAGGCTGGTACGGAATATACCGATACTGTAAAAACGCCTGTTGTTTCCAACTGGATGAGCAGTGACCTGCGTACCCTTCTCAATGAGCTTAAGCCTGGTGTGGTTGAGCGTCAGAGAACCATAGCCATTACTGGATGTTCCTATTCTCATGTCATTCAGTGCCGCGAGTGGCTGCCCGATGAGGTGGGCGCTGTGGCATGGTTCTCCTTTGACAACCCGGGACAAAGCCCGCGCATACCTGTGTTCTCAGGGACTATGTACCTTCCGGAAAGCTTCAGGATCTGCGGACAACACCGCTATCGCACTGACGCTGCAATATGGTCATACCGTGAAACCAACAGGCTGGCAACTGTAAACTGGGAACGCGGACGCAGACTGATAGAACCTGCCGTACGGGAATTCGAGGAAAAAGCATTCACGGAACTGCCTGCCCTGGAGGATAGAGTAAAAGCCCTGGTTAGTGAAGGCAAAAATGAAGAGGCAAAAAAGGCGGTCACGGAATACTCCAATACTTTTGCCAATGCTACCATGAACAGGTGGCAG
>JAQBHM010000044.1:0-3613 GCA_032127795.1 Bacteroidales bacterium
GGAACATACTCTCCCTCCCTTCCGGCAGTAATGGTCTTCAGGTCCTGCGACCTCATAAGGGTAACCAATGTGTTTACCGGAACCGGGGTTCCATCTGCGCTGCTGACGGTTGAATTGTCTATGATGCCTGCCAGAGAAGCCTCCTTGCCGCTGATCACTACCGGAACGAACCGAGTGAATGAATGCAACTCCCCGACCCTGTTCTCACGCAGACCGGTCCTGAGTACTCTCACCAGATCCTCATACCTGACATCATAAAGCAGCAGCCTCTCCATGTCTGTCTCAATGACCAGGTGCTCCTCCAGGGGTATCCTGTTTGAAGTTGCGAGATGGGGGTCACTGTTCAGCTCCCTGTTAAGGTCGAGAAGTGCCGGAATGTCAGGCGTGAGGGCACTGTTCTTCATTGTCAGCTTTGCTACCAGCGGCGGCTCACTGCTGGTAAAAAGCTTTTCAAAGATGTTCACCGGAGGCTCAAAAGCCACTGACGCCTTACGGTAATCAGAGGCCAGTATCTTACTTATCATCTTTTCAACCTGTGTCAGATCACCGGGTGATGCGGTCCTGATATAAAGCCTCGCTTCCGACGGTGAAAGCACCTTGTCACGGTTAAGAAGAAACTGCTGTCTGCCTATATAAGCATTGCTCTGCAGAGTATACTGACTTATTGTTCCCAGCAGTTCAGTGACTCTGCAGCTGTTCTCGGTAACATCGATATTCTCATTCCACTCAACGGTGGCTATCGTCTCAGTCTGTGTCAGGGTCGGCATCTTCTCCCTTTCCATTTCCCTGAGTACCAGAAGCCCGGCAGGTATAAGAAGTAGGAAAACTGTCATGCAGAGTGTTTTATGCCTGAAAGTAAAATCAAGGCCAGAAGAATAGAATCTTTCAAGTGTGATCCTCCTTTTTCCCTTTCCTCCTGCTGCACTGAGAAGCCTATCCCTGAAACGGGCGAGGGCCATCTCAAAACGGTAAGTGCGGCGGTATGCCATGCGGTAAATGACAGGCATGAAGGTGATTCCAACAAGATATGAGACCGAGAGTCCGATGATCACCGAAAGTGCCTCGTCATACATCAGGGCGCCTGCGATGCCACTCAGGAACACAAGAGGCATGAAAACGGCAACGTTTACCAGCATAGAGCTTAGCTGGGGGATCATCACCTCCCCCGTGCCTTTCACACATGCATCATCAACAGCCAGTCCGCGCTCACGATACTGGCTGATGTTGTCAGTGACAACAATGGAGTTGTCCATCATATTGCCCACAGCAAGTATAAGTCCGGCAAGTGAAATAATGTTTATAGAGAGACCCATCAGGGTGAAGAAGAGCAGTGAGATCACCACCGACACCATCAGTGAGAGCCCGATAAGTAAAGGAAGCTTCAGGTCGCGCATGAAGAGAAACACCACGAGGATGACCAGCAGCAAACCCTGAAAAAGGTTCTGTTTCAGATTGGCAATGGAGTAATCGAGCAACTGTGTCTGGTCCTGCGAGGCTTCGAAACGCATGCCAGGGTACTCCCTTTTGAACTGTTTCACAAGAGCGTCAATCTTCTCACGCATGTCAGCCAGCCGGGCGTTGGACTGTTTGATGACAGCCATTGTAATTGCCGGGCGGCCGTTGGAGGCAAACATGCCGTCACTTTTCTGCGGGACGGTGGTGACGGTAGCAAACTCACTCAGTCTGAAGATGCGCCCTCCGGCCTCCATGAGTATGTTCTCAACATCCTCCCTGCCCCGCAGTACGGATGTGATCCTGATGTTATACCTGAAGTGACCGTCACGTATTATCATCGTGCCGGCATTAATATTATTATCAGCCAGAGCAGCCTCTATCATTTCAATTGTCAGGCCGAGGTTTTGCAGCTTCACCATATCAGGTTCAATGACCAGCTGTGGTGAGAGTACACCGCTGATATCAACCATAGCCACCTCGGGCAGTTGTTCAATGCGTTTCCTGATGACCGATTCAGCAAACTCGCTCAGCTCAATAAACCTGTAATTCTCATCGGCAAGACCGTTTACCTGCTGCTCTCCCTCTTCAAGCGACAGGTTCAGGTAGAATACCGGTATATCTGTTGCGCTGGCTTTTATGACCCTGGGGCGCGGCATGTCGCGGGGCATTGTGTTCATGGCCCCGTCAATTTTTTCATTCACTTCAATGAAGGCATAGTCAACATCGGTGCCGTAATCGAATCTGAGGTTTATTGTGGCGCTGCCGTCACGTGTCTCACTGCGGATGTCACTGAGGTGCCCCACCTGCATCACCTGGGCCCGCAGCTGCCTCACAACTGTGTTCTCAAGCTCACGTGCGGAACTGCCTGACCATGCTATATTGACAGTTACCTCAGGAATGGGTATGTCAGGCATTAGCGAGACCGGCATCGACCGGTATGCCACCAGACCCAGGATGACAGCTGCCGTGAAGGTCATCATCACGGCAATGGGACGGGATATGAGGAATCGTACCATCAGGGAACTATTCTTTTTACTTTATGATGACCCTTGAGTCATGGTTCAGGTTAAAGCTACCCTCAGTAATGATCGAGTCACCTTCATGGAGACCCTCTGTAACAGCAAAGGAAGTTGTGTTCCCGGCACCGGTGGTGACATATACCCACTTTGCCCTGCCACCCTGATATGTAAATACAACCTGTTTCTCACTTCTCAGAACTACGGCCTGTCTTGGAATAACGAGCTGATGGGGAACCTTGTCCCCAATTATTACCTTCACATTCATACCCTCGAACATCGTTCCTGAAGTATTATCAGCCACCGCGGCAACCTTCACCATTCCGCTGGCATCAACAACCGGATTTACCGATTTGATCACTCCTTTAATTTCAGCTGCATCCGTCATAAAGGGTAAAATATTTACTGACTGACCCTTTCGGACGGCAGCAATCTCGCTCTCGAGGATGGGAAACTCAGCCTCAAATCTTCTGTCATCAATGACAGTACAGAACGTTTTTCCCGGTACTGACAGATTGTTGTCGCGGGTAAAGAGGTTTGCAACCACTCCGGCATAGGGAGCCTTCAGTTCCGACTCGCGCAGGTTATACTCAGCCATCTCAAGGTCGGCGGCAGCCCTGTCAATTCCGCTGCGTATCCGTGAAGCCCTGACAGCAGCATCAGGTATCAGCGACGTGTCACGCTGACTGTAACCCTGTCCTATAAGCAGATCACGGAACTCAAGCAGGCTGCGCTCATACTGGTCGCGACTCAGCCTCAGTGTATTGTTCAGTGTGAAGTTCTCAAGAGATGCTATTACCTCACCCGCAGTAATGCGGTCACCATTCTTCACATTCACTGAAGCTATTCTCTCAGCTGTGCGGAACTGCAAATCGGCACGTCTCACAGCCTTCAGCTTCCCGGTGCTGATAATCTCATGGTTGAAATCACCGTAACGGAGAACCATTACCGAGACTTCCTGAGCTTCATCGTCAGTAAGCGTCTGCCCTTCAGACGCAACAGCAGTATCTGAGCGGGTGCCGCCATCCCTGCATGATGAGAGTGCTACCAAAGCTGATAATAGGATCAGGAAAAGTAATCTCGTTATCTTCATGGGTTTTGTCTGTTTTGTTCTTGTTCATTCTTCGTGCTTCTCCGCACAG
>JAQBHM010000045.1:0-7873 GCA_032127795.1 Bacteroidales bacterium
ATGTGTTTTTATGTTGCCGGACAGGATCAGATTTGTCAATGATTACCGCATTGCTGCCAACAGACGTGAAGATCTGATTGTCAGACCTGGTCAGACCGGAGCGATAAAGATTGATGAAGCTTCAGTAAGAAAAGATATAAGAAGAATGTTTAAGAGAGCCCTTAAACTGAGACAGGTGTCAGCAGGGGGGGATAATTCAAGCGAAATGGAACTTGCTGCCACCGGGAATGTCAATTTTGATTTTGGCCGTTACGGTATTGAGTTTGTAGCCTCCCCCCGTCATGCTGACGGGATCGTTGTCACAGGCCCTCTTACAGAAAACATGGCTGAGGCTCTTGAGATATGTTACGATGCTGTACCCTCACCCAAAATAATAATCCTTGCCGGCACTGATGCCATCAGCGGGGGTATTTTCGACGGCAGTCCTGCTCTGAACAGGAGCTTTATCAATGATCACCGTGCAGACCTTTATGTTCCCGGCAATCCGGTTCACCCTCTCACTTTTATTAACGGCGTGATGGCGATGCTCGGAATATGATTATTCTGGTTTAAGAAGATCGATAACGGCCTTACTCATTGCTGATACACCGCTGATGTAGGAAGGTTCAAAATCAGGCTGATATGCTCCACTGTGGAGAGCAGGCAGATTGGTTTTTTTCAAGATGCTTTCATCATATTTCGCCTGACTGACACTGCCAAGCCAGAACAAGCCGATTTTTATCTTTTCAGCTGTGCGGCCGTATTTCCCAAAGTCCTCTGCAACGGTTGACGGGTCTACCCTGATGGCTTTTCCTGCTCCCATGATTGACTCCATTGATGCTGCGACATTGTTCACCAGATCAGCGTCATTGGCTACCGGTGGGGTGTACTCTGAGCCCACAGTGATCCTGGGCATCTGATCATCGGTGAGGCCTGCTGAATAGGCCACACCTTCTGTAATGCGTGTCAGGGCCGCAATGATCTGCCGGTACACTTCTTCGGTAAAAAACCTTATCGTAAGCTGCAGGTCTACCTCTGCGGGTATTATATTATGTTTGGTGCCTCCATGAATGGATCCTACTGTTACAACAGCCGGGGATACAGGGTTGATCTCGCGACTGACAATGGTTTGATAATCAAGTATTATTCTTGCGGTAAGAACAATGGGATCAATTGTTTTATGGGGCATTGCCCCATGGCCGCCGACACCAAATATCTTCACATCCACCGTATTGACACCTGCGAAAATAGGTCCCGGATAATAACCTACGGTTCCTGCAGGAAGATCAGGGCTGACATGCCATGCCAGCGCATAATCGGGAACTGGAAAACGGGAGAAAAGACCGTCAGCTATCATCTGACCGGAACCACCGCTTACCTCTTCGGCAGGCTGCGCAACAGCAACAATCGTACCCTTCCACCTGCTTTTAAGCGAGACAAGCGTTTCAAGCGTTCCAAGCCACAGAGTCATGTGCAGATCATGCCCACAGGCATGCATCACGGGTGTTTCAATTCCCCTGCTGTCAACTGCAACAACCTGGCTCGCAAACGGAAGTCCAGTCGTCTCTTTGACCGGAAGTGCATCCATGTCAGTTCTGAGCATAAGCACAGGACCTTTCCCATTTGTGAAAACACCTACAACACCATTGCCTCCAACTCCGGTAGTCACCTTAAAACCCAGCCGGGAAAGCTCTTCAGCCATCCTTGCTGCTGTCCGGAACTCCTTAAGTGAGAGCTCAGGATTCTGATGCAGTTCCCTGTAAAGAGATCCTGCCTGTGGTAATGTCTTTTTAACTTCCCTGGCAATAATGTCATTAATATCCTGTGCCGGGGCCTGTGAGATGACAGCAGCAACCAGTAATACAAATATTTCAATTCGCTTTTTCAGAATTCTGAGGTTAAGTTGTTCAAATTTAGGAATTTATTTGGAAAAATTGCCGCAAAGCTTAAAAAACCGGGCTCTGCCTGTTCCACTGGTGCTTTTATTATATGAGAAACTTTATATTATAACCTTCAGGCTTGCTATTTTTGTAATTCACCGGAACAAGTAAAATCATGGACATAAATTCATTCACTTCATATCATCAGGGTGATAAGGAATCAGTTACGGAAGATGACTTTACATATCAGGTTGACAGGTTTGAAGATATAAGCGTACTCAGATACCGTCTTCCTGATTTCTGCAATCTGTCACTCCGGGAGAAAGTACTGGTTTATTATCTCTCCGAAGCAGCCCTGTGCGGCAGGGATATCATCTGGGACCAGAATTTTAAATTTAACCTTATCATCCGAAAAACCATTGAGGCAATAATTGACTCATATTCGGGAGACAGGGAGGCTGATGAATTCAAAGCCTTTATAACCTATGCAAAGAGGGTATTCTTTTCAAACGGCATTCATCATCACTATTCAAATGACAAATTTGATCCGGGATTCCCTGAGGAATATTTTGCGAAACTTATTGCCGGGAGTAATAGCTCGCTTTTTCCACTGGAGGAAGGATCAGATGCTGAGGCTCTTGCTGAAAAACTAACTCCGCTGCTCTTTGATCCCTCTATCTACCCCAGACGCGTTGATCAGTCAACGGGTACCGACATGATAACTGCATCTGCCAACAACTTTTATGAAGGTGTGACACAGAAGCAGGTTGAGAAGTATTACTCAAACCTCTCTGATCCTGAAGACAAAACACCTGTCTCACTGGGTGTTAACAGTAAAGTTGTCTGCGAAGATGGGATGGTAATTGAAATTGTATACAGGAGCGGAGGATTGTATGGAAGTGCGATAGACAGGATAATAAGCTGGCTTGAAAAGGCACGGGCGGCAGCCTTGAGTGATCATCAAATGAGCGAGATAGGACTTCTCATTGAATATTACCGTACCGGGGATCTCAGGTTATGGGATGCCTATAATATTATGTGGGCAGGAAACACAGGTCTGTCTGTTGATTATATTAACGGCTTTATTGAGACTTATGGTGATCCCCTTGGGATGAAGGCTACATGGGAGTCTGTTGTTGAATATAAGGATCCTGAGGCCTCAAAAAGGACATCCATACTTACCGCCAATGCCCAGTGGTTTGAAGATCACTCACCGATCGACCCTCAGTACCGCAAGGAGAAGGTTACCGGGGTTGCTGCCAGTGTTATTAATATTGCCATGCTCGGGGGCGACTGCTATCCGGCATCACCGTTGGGCATTAACCTGCCCAATTCAAACTGGATAAGAAGTGAGGCAGGATCGAAATCAGTCACCCTGGCAAACATCACCGAAGCCAGGGACATTGTCACCAGAAGGAGTGGCTTCCTGGAAGAATTTGCCTGTGACGCAAGGGAAACGGAAAGGGCAAAAAAACATTCATCACTCGCCGATGCACTTCATACTGACCTTCATGAGTGCATAGGGCATGCCAGTGGTAAACTTGCACCCGCGACAGACAGTAATGCACTGAAGAATTATGCCTCACCCCTGGAGGAGATGAGAGCAGATCTTTTTGCTCTTTATTATATCATGGATCCGAAGATGACCCAGATCGGACTGATATCATCACCTGAGACAGCAAAGGCAGAGTATGACAGTTACATTCGCAACGGTCTTCTGACACAAATGGTCAGAATAGCTCCGGGGAAGAATATAGAACAGGCTCATATGCGTTGCCGTGCTTCAATTTCTCACAGGGTATATGAAAAAGGGGCTGCTGATAAAATCATAGAAATAGTTGAACGTGATAATAAAACCTTTGTCAGAATCAATGATTATGAAAAACTGCGCTTACTGTTCGGGGAGATGCTGAGAGAAGTGCAGCGCATCAAATCTGAAGGCGATTTTGAAGCCGGAAAAGAACTGATAGAAAAATACGGTGTCAGGATTGATGCCGTGCTCCATAAGGAGATACTGGCAAGATACAGTAAGCTTGACCTTGCTCCCTATATAGGCTTCGTAAATCCCACCCTGAAACCAGTAACTGATGCTGATGGTATAATAACTGATGTCACTGTTGACTACTGCCCTGATTATTTGGAGCAGATGATGGAGTACGGGAAGAAATATTCGTACCTGATCTAAAATTGTCTACCTCATAAAATTGCCTGAGTTGATCTTCTTCGACCTTCTTCTTTCAGAAAGTATCATGTAAATGAGAGAGACTGAAGCGATGATGAGCAGTACAATTATACTGTACCTGACTATTAATGCAAGGCTCATCCCGTCATCAGGGGTGGATGGAGGTCTGACAGAATGGCCTACCTCTATCCCAAAGAGATTCTTCACAAAAAAGAGAAGAAAGAATGACAGCAGTCCGGCAGCAACCGGAGTTGTGACCCATCCGGAAGCGATGCTGCCCAGCAGTTTCAGGTTGATATTCCTTAATCCTTTATAAAGACCGACGCCGAGAATAGCTCCCACGATGACCTGTGAGCTTGATACCGGTACCAGCGGGATAGCCGGAAGCCCGATTGTAACAAACAGTCTGGAGAGAGCTGACGATGAGAAAATGAAAAGCACAAGTGCCTGTGAGAGGACGACTACCAGTGCAGCTTCTGAGGAGAGCTCGAAGAGATTGTTGCCTACAGTCTCTATAACCTTTTTTGAGTATGTGATTATGCCTGCTGCTATGGCAAGCCCGCCGAGCAGAAAAAGCTGCTGAGCTCCGGAAAGAGTAAAGATGCCGAAATTAGCTTCGCCCAGGCTTAGACTGGGTACAAATACACCCATCACATTTGCAATGTTATTCGCCCCCAGGCTAAAGGCGCCGAAAGCACCGACAACTATCAGTCCTGTTTTTATATATGATTCATAAATCAGAAGATGTACTTTAATTCTTCTGCGCACAATCTTTATAAGGTGATATAGTAAGAAGGCGAATGCGGCTCCAAGGACCGGTCCGGTGATCCATGTGGAGATAATCTGCGTCAGTGACTTGATGTCAACGGAATTGTCAGTAAAGAAGTTCCATCCGATTATTGCACCCACTATGGCCTGGGTGGTGGAGACAGGGAGGGCTGCTTTTGTCATGAAATAAACGGTCAGACCGGCTGCAAGGGCTACGGTAAAAGCTCCACCGATGGCATTTACCGATCCAAGCCTTCCGAGTGTGGCTGATGCACCGGCACCCTGAAGAACAGCACCGAGAACTACAAACACGGAAGCGATAACTGCAGCCCGGGTAAATGATATCAACCGGGAACCCACGGCAGATCCGAAGACATTGGAGGCATCATTGGCCCCCAGTGACCATCCAAGGAACAGTCCGCTGGAGATAAACAGAATTATCATTTCTTCAGAGCATTAACTTGATTGCCATTGCGGCCAGCATGTCTGCTGCATTCTGTGAACTGTCAGAAATACTTTCAATATGATGTATTATATAACGTATGTGCGCTTTTTCTGCAAGAGAGAGCTCATTCATCTCATGAAAGACCTTTTTCTTAATGTGAAAGGCAGCCTTATCAGTCTCCCGCTCAAAGAAATAGACCTTTAGCAGTTTCTCTCTTACAAGGTGCGGCTCCCTGAAGAATGTGCGGGCAGCTGGTATGAGCTCCTCGGCAGCATTTGCGGATACTTCTGACAGTGAGATAAAATCATGTGCAAGTGATGAAGGTATATTCGGAATCTCAATGTAAAACTCATTCAGAGAACCTTTTGCAGTATCTATTATCTCGTCAAGCTGATCAAGAAGTCTCACGATCTCACTCCTCTGCTGGGGAAGAATAGAATGGATAATCATATCATTCTCTATGCCTCTCTGCAGCTTGTCTGCCTTGCCCTCCATCTCATCGATCTTCCTGAGGTGACTCTGGAAAGCTTCATTATCACCATTCACATATGATTTAACCCCCTCTTTGAAGATGAGTATTCCGATCTCTATTGTATCAAAGAACTCGTCAATTTTGACCGCCAGTTCTTTTGTTGTACGGGTGAATAGCGACATATGCCGGGTTTATTGGTTAAAACAAATATATTAAGAAAAAGTGCTCAGTTGCGGTGCTGTTCAGAAATCTATGACCTTCTCTACCTTGTGTCTCTTAAGGTAGCCTTTTATTATGATCTGGATGTCACGGTTATCCCTGGCGTTAGTTATACAATCATGTATAGCAGTTAATCCAAAACCTATTTCATTAATGTTAAAAAAACCGTACCCGGCATATTTACCGTTGACAATCTTGACAGCAGACCTTTCCGTGTCGTCGCGGCCCCGGTCAATAATGAAAAAATTTCTTCCTGTAAAGATGAATTCATCAAGTGCCTTCATTGCTCTCTCATTATATTCGGCCGGGCTTTCCTCCCCGCAGCAGGCTCCCTTGCACAGGCTCACCTGCCTGTGAAAACAGGGTCCGTCGGTCTCATACATTCCGCAAAGCTTCTGGCAGAGCCCGTATGTTTCTATCAGTTGTTCAATCTTTGCCCTTACCCTCACGCGTGAGGTAAAGAGAGAGAGGGGCACTTCGTCATCCCTGACATTCCTGTACTCGAACCTGATATATCCTTTATCATCATTAAAACTGTAGATGCCCCAGTGAAATCCGGTACGGCGTTGAGCACGGTTAAAAACAGGCTTATTGGCTTTTATCTCAAATGATTCCAGCAGCAGGGCTATGAGTTCGCTCCCTGTTCTTTCCCAGCTCAGGTCTGCAATCATGTCGCGCATTTCCATTGCCCTTGCATTGCCGTTGTTAGAGAGGTGGGTGTTAACTCTCTGGAAAAGGTTGCGGCTCTTGCCTACGTATATCAGGTCACCAGCTTCATTGTAAAAGTAATAGACGCCGGGTTCTTCAGGCAGGTCGCCTACTTTGTTTAAGTCAAGTGCGGGATTCAGTTTCGCTGCTTTCCGGTTTTTTATCAGACCCTTGCTGCCGGGGAACAGCACGCTGTCACGTTCAATCAGCATCTCAAAGAGCTTCACCGTTGCCATTGCGTCACCCATTGCCCTGTGTCTTCCGGTGATCTCAATGTCAAGGTCCTTGCACAGGTTGCCGAGACCGTACGACTTGTGTCCCGGAAGCAGTTTGCGACTTAGAGATACGGTATCGAGCAGAGGCCTGCTGAAGTTGTATCCGAGCATCGCGAACTCCTGTCTGAGGAATGAATAATCAAAGCGTGCATTATGAGCAACAAAGACCTTGCCCTCGGTGATCTCAACAATCTTCCTCGCTACCTCGAAAAATCTGGGTGCATCTTCTACCATTTCATTGGTTATACCGGTCAGACTGGTAATAAAATAGGGGATGCTGCGCTCAGGATTAATAAGGGTAGAATACTCATCAATGACCTCTGTGCCATCATGAATAATGACGGCTATCTCTGTAATCCTTTCCAGCCTGGCGCTGCCTCCTGTAGTCTCGATGTCAATTATTGCATACATCCTGCAAGCGATAAAAGACGAAGATATATAGTAAATTTGTAAATAATATCACTGCCATGGAATGCATCGGGAAATACTATTACTCTGACGGGCTCATAATACCCACCGCCTCCGGCGAGGAGGCAGCTGCAGGGGAGACCTCCTTTTATGAGGTAATTCGTACCTCGGAAGGTGTACCGCTCTTCTTTGACGATCACATGCAACGACTGCAGGAGGGTATCGGCACGCGATACAACGTGCCTGAAAACCTTGTTGAACAGATCGCATCGGGTATCAGGGCCCTTTTTGAGAACCAACCCTTCCCTCAGGTAAATATAAGGGTGACAGTCTCATTTACAGGGCAGGAACATACTCTTCACATCTGTTATCTAAATTCATTTTATCCTACAGACAAGATGTATGACGAAGGAGTAAATGTAATTCTGTACCATGCAGAAAGGATCAATCCGGGAGTGAAGCTTCTTAACATACGAATGAGGCTCGCCGTTAATGAAGAGATGAAAGGGCAGCAAGCCTACGAGGCCCTGCTTGTGA
>JAQBHM010000046.1:0-5800 GCA_032127795.1 Bacteroidales bacterium
TGGTTGGAAACTTTGATGTGGTTGCCGGAGGTATAAATGGCGGCTTCACCCGTGTGGGCAAATGGTATGAATTCTTCAGCGGTGATTCAATTGACATAACAGCATCAACACAGCATCAGAATCTTGACCTGCTGCCGGGAGAATACAGGCTCTATACGTCAAAGCGTATTGCCAGGCCCTCATTCCTTCTGGGCATTGATGACCCGATTATTCCTGGTGGGGATGAAGAAATGACCTTTAAGGTTTATCCCAATCCTTTTGAGGAAAATACCCTTATCAGTTTTACAGGCGGGGACGCGTACAAGCCCCATCTCGTTGAGATATTTGCTGCCGATGGAACTCCTGTTCGCATTATGGCTGTCCCGGCGGGGATTAAAGAAACAATATGGAACGGACAAACAGGCAGTGGAATCGAAGCTTCTGCGGGTATTTATATTGTGAGGGTCACCAGTAATGGCCAGAGATATGTAAGGAAGATCCTCAAATTCTGAGTCATTCCCTTTTAAGTACAATCTTTACCATATCCGCCGTTGCCACCCTATTATTGTAGTCAATCAGGGCAGGATATTCATCAGCCTTAAATCTGCCTTTCCGTATCATCTGGCGGCGGATATAGATAAGTTCATTGCCGCTGAATTCAATATTGGTGTCATAGCTTCCAAAGGGGGAATCAAGGTTAACAGGATTCAGTGTTGATGATAAGGTATACCCGGCAGGGAGCTTATATATTACAGTATCTATCATCAGTTTTTCACGCCTGAGGAGCACTTCTGAATCCCTTCCGGTATTTAGTGCCGGGAGTTTTGACACTTTGTTCATCAGATTCAGGGGAAGGATCATTCTGTCACTCATCCTTGAGGCATAGCCTTTCGTAGTTATGTTGAGTTCCTCACAGATCAGAGGTTTCTCTTTGTCAGGCTGGCTTATCTTAAATCCGACGAGTGTTAATCCGGGGATCGAAACAGACTCAGAAAGGGTTCTCTTCTGATCTTCGAAATCACTCAATAACACTGGCAACATCTGGTCGTAAAAGTATGATGAATATTCTGTTTTAACTGATATTTTGCCATTTCCGGTCTGGTCAATAGTCACAATAGCTTTACGCGTCAACCTGTTTTCTTCCGACCCGTATTTTCTTGTTCGCACCAGTCTGCCGCCGTCATCGGTTATCAGAAGAGCAAACCTGTCATCGGTAAATGATCCCAGGTAATTAAAGGGTATCCTCTGGCTTGTACATTCAAGCCAGATAGTGTCCGGTGACCCGGGGACACAAAGAATGGCATGATTGAACTGATTTGAAGGAAAAGAGTGCCGCAGATCGGGGGCATCCTCACCGGCCATGATCACTGCATAGTGTGATTTTATACCTGCAGCATCAAGAAGCGCCTTCATATAGTTTGAAAGGGCCTTGCAATCACCGTAAGATTTCTCCTCAACTTCTTGTGCTTCAATAGGCTGCCAGCCACCTATCCCGATCTGGACACTTACATACCTCGTTTTTTCCTGCATCAGTGCATAGAGTTTCCTTATCAGGGCTGTTGTGTCCGGATTTTGAGCCGAAAGTTCTTTGATTTTTTCTGTTACATTGGCTGGAAGTATATTCCTTCCCTGGTTAAGGTCAGCAAGGAACTTCCCGAAATCTCTCCATGTGGCTGAACTGCCTCTCCATTTTGCGATCTCAAAATTGCCGGGAGCAAGAAAGACTGTAGGACAAAGCTGTTCAATATCCAATGCATACGGCTCTTTCTCCCTTGCCTTATCATTCTCAACCTTCCATTCATAGGTAGACTTCCCTTTATCTGTTCCAGTAGTGACCTCTGACGGCATATTCTGTTCCAGGAAACACAGCTTGTATTCGGCCGGTGTCTCAACAGTCAGCCTGGCCTTTTCAGTGCTTATATTATAGTCTTCACCAATGACCCAATCAGGCAAATAGAAGAAACCCCTTAAATCTACAGTATATGAAATCTCAGCTGTAAAAGGGTATGTGCGGTAATCCGGATCCAATGATTTATAACGCACATCACTGTACAGAGTACTCCCTGCAAAGGTTATCAGCGGTTCAAGGTGAAAACTCCCAAAGTCCTTTACCTTTTTGCCCTCTTTGTCAAAAATTACAAGGTTATCAAAATGATAGGTAATGAATTTATCATCAATCCCAAAATATATAGATTCCAGCCTGCCTGTTTCATTCATGATTGTAACTGCCTTTGTCACTTCGAGTGAAGCAGAGCTTGGGGAAGAGATGGTTAGCTTCTGTTCAGAAAATCTGACCACCGCTTTGGCATTTTTGGTCATTTCAGGGTTTATGAGAGACACGCTGTAAGGTGATTGACCGGAGAGTGTCCCGCAAACCAGGAAAAGAAATAACAGTGAAGCAACGGTTGTGGCTCTGCAAAAGGTCATAATGCTTTAATTATTAAAGGTTCTGAATGTTTTTTAACTATCTGGTTATAAACCTCTCTCATCTCCTTGTACTGATCCTGGGTAATTGTCAGACTGTTAATGCTGAAGCTGTAATTGACTTCAATGGAATCACTCTCTTCAGTTACGTCGTAATTATAAGTCACAGAGCTGTTTCTTGTTTTACCTGATGATGAAGCGGGAGCAATCTCCGGGGTCATGCCTTCTTTCAATGCCAGTTTAAGGTTGACCTTCCTGTCCACTTTCCTTGAGAAACTGACCGGGTAGATTCTTTCTGTGACGGCAAATGGGTTTTCCGTTATGGCCTCAAAAAGCATCGGTGTCAGATAAATATCATTATCAATCTGTGTGGCAACGCCATCAAGAATTACTTTATACTGTATTTGCAGCGGTGCGTAGAGGTCTTCTATGCCCGAGGTGCTTATTTCAGTGATGGTAAGACCCGGGTTTGCCTTTTCAACTGACCTTGCGTATTCATCTTTACTGTTGAAATTTGCATAGGCTTTCCGTATGTCATAGGCGGCATAATCCACCGCATCTACAGTTATTGTGCCAGACATAGTCATATCGTCCTCAAATGCAAGATCATAGGTTGTGGTTTTTTCATCTTTCCCATTGCTGACAAGCGGTATCCACTGAGATTGATAGTCGCTTACTAACCTTCCGTTTCCATTTATACATCTGTCAGGAATAAGGGTGCAGGGCAGGTATTCCTCAGTAGCATCAAGGAGCCTGTATCCGTTATTATTATCTGGTATGGCAACAATGACATAATTCAGTTTAACAAGTGACGGGGCAAACTGTGAAAGGCTACCGTTATCACGGGTACTCAGCACAACGGGAAAGGTTTTGAATCCAAGCCGTTTAAGGACCTGTATAAGAACCGTGTTAACTTCAGCCGAGTTTCCGGCACCAAGCTTTACCTTGCTGCATAATCCTCCTTCCGAGATTAAAAGCCTGTCTTCTCCGTTGTACTTGATTTTTTTTACGGCCTCAAATGCATCTCTTAGCAGATCCTCTCCTTCTTTCCCTGATCCTTCTAAATCCTTCACTATTGATGTCAGGCATAATGAGCTGGTTGCATTGGAAGGAAAGGATGTATTGAGAAGAAGTATATCATTTATGTTTTCCCATGTTGTATTGAATTCTTTTATGTATCCGGGAAAAGTTATTCTCCGCAGCTCAATCTCAAATTTTGTTGTATAATTTTGCGGCGAGTCCATATAGGGCTCAGGTTTAAAGGCAGGCACATTAATGGCTACCCACCTGTCCGGCTCGTTGACGGTAAGCGGAATATATCCGAAGAAATTTCTTGAAAGATCAATATACTCAGAATATTGAAGGATCAATTCACTGTGCCTGACAGGTATAACCCACTGGAAGTCCCATGTATAAGGAAGTCCCGGGAATGTGAATTCAATATCTATTACTGAACCTACCTTGGTATTTGGCAATGCAAATGATGTTTCAAAAAGATCGGATGACAACTGCTTGGTAAATATTGAAGAACCTGCTAATTTCTCTTTTACGATTTCTTCACCGTCCAGGTTATATGTTGTTGCCCGGATCAGAGGTTTTGACATTGTCAGATACTTTTTATCGGCAAAGGTGAATCCCTCTTTTCTTAATATTTTTATTCGCAGCAGCCTGGTAAACTGAAAGTTTTCCCTGTTGAACCAGCCATAATCACATAAAACTACTGCCGGGGCGGTAGTATCCGGTTCATAGGCTGTCATTTTGAGATCTTCGATGGGAACTTTGCCATAAGCTATTGGAGATTTCTGGCAATATGTTTCCCCAATGGTGAGGAACACCATTAACATGATGGAAAAGAATGGTTTCATAATATCAGTTTTTGTATTGCAGAAAAAACGTCTAACAAACCTTTAACAGCCAAGGTAGGGAAAAATTAGAAAAAATAAAAATGAATTGAAAAGCTTTTATTATGAAAAAACCCCGCTGTGAAAAAACACTGCGGGGTTGCCGACAATCCAATAATCCAAAAATTCACCTGGTAAGTACCTGGTAGCCCCAGGCATCAAGCTTCAACGGCCTGCCCTGAACTATATTTGTCTCTTCGCCTGAAAAGAGGTCAGTGTAGGTTCCTTCAGTCGTGCCGTCATTCAAGGCAACCGATACTGCTTTTTTCCCAAGGTTTAGAATAACCACCACAGAAGCATCGCCTTTCTCCCTTTTGTAAGCATAGACGTTCTTATTATTTGTTTTCAGGGTGGTGAAGGTCCCGCCCTCAGTTCCGTGAAGCAGAGCAGGATTGCTGGTACGCAGGTGTATCAGTTTGGTGTAGAATTCCCGCAGCTCTGTCTCCTTCCACTCAATCGGGTCTCTTTTAAAGAATTCAAGCCTCTTGTCAAGGTCAGCCTCCTGTCCGTTATAAAGGAGAGGCACACCGGGGAGGGTAAATATATAAACCGCAAAGGCTTTCTGGGCATCACCCAATTTCTCGTCTATGGTTCCGTTCCATGAGTTTTCATCGTGATTGGTGAGAAACCTTAGCCTGTATGAGTCAGAGGGATAGTACTTCATCTCATACTGCATCATGGTATCCAGTGCTGACGGCTTGCGGATTCCTGACGCCACAGCATTCATCAGATGGTGATGAGCCCATGCATAGTTCATATCAAAAGCTCTTTCTAGAAGGTAGGAGTGTGCTTCATCCTCGGCAAGCATCAGCACAGGCTTTATTGCATTCAGTTCCGTGGTAGCCCTGAACCAGAATTCCTCAGGTACCAGCCCGGGGAAGTCACAACGATAGCCGTCAACACCGGCCTCGGCCACCCAGAATTTCATGGCACCTACCATATAATCCCACAGTGGCATGGCGGTATAGTCAAACTGAATGATATCCGTCCAGTCAAAAGGAGATACAAAATTCCCGACAGAGTCTTTTTCATACCATTCCGGAAACTCTTCTGCCAGCGGATTATCCCATGCAGAGTGATTGCCAACCCAGTCAAGAATAACATGAAAGCCCAATTCATGAGCCTCTGCCACCAGCGCTTTGAACTCGTCCAGAGTACCGAACTCGGGATTAACATCCATATAATCTTTAATAGAATAGTAGCTGCCCAGTTCTCCTTTGCGGTTCTTTTCACCAATCGGATAGACAGGCATAAACCAGAGCACATTGACACCAAGCTCTTTCAGTTCGGGGAGAGCTTTTTCAACACCGGCGAAGGTGCCTTCTTCAGAGAACTGTCTCACATTTATCTCATAAAGGACCATGTTGCGGGTCCAGTCAGCATGCACTACTGATGAAGTCAGCGGGTTCTTTACTGTAAGTTCCTTCGGACGGCAGGCGACAGCCACAACGGCTATCCCTATTATCAGTAGAATTATCCTAAACAGATGTTCTTTC
>JAQBHM010000047.1:0-6261 GCA_032127795.1 Bacteroidales bacterium
GCCTCCTTCGACTCAATGACCTCAAAGAAACCCATGCCTCCCACAGGCAGACTGTAAACCTTTGCTCTTTGGCGGTCAATGAAGGCAGCCACCCTTCCTATTGTCCTGTTGTCATCACCGGCAAGTATCCATCTCGCAGCTTCTCCGTGTGAGAAGACATAGTTTTTCGAAGGATCAAATACTCCCTCCGTCTCCTTATCAAGAGGACAAACCCAGAAAGAGTCTCCTTTGTAAAGCTTTTTGGGGAATGTAATGAACTCTTTCCTCTGTGCCGCGGTGGTCACTTCTATAATTTTCATTTCTCTTTGACTGAATATTATACCATAATAATAACTTTTCCGGATGACACAACTTTAATGTTTTTCAAGATTCAAATATAATTCTTTTGATTTTATCAGACATGGCGGCGGCGGGTCAGTAAATATCTATTACCCTGTGGTCAATGAGTACAAAGAGCCCTAACAAAAGAATGGAATATATGAGCCATGTGGCAACAGGAATATACTGGGAAGGCTTTATTTTCATTTTTGCCCAAACATACCAGATCAGGAAGACCTTTTCAAATGAATATACAAGGAAGGTTGCCAGGGCTACTCCTACTACGCCGTATGGTTTTATAAGAAGCAGGCTCAGCGGTATATTTATTGCCAGCTCCACAATGGCCGTTATCATTGTGACATTGGTTTTCTTGCGCCCGATCACAATAGTCTGAGGGAAGACCAGTCTTGGGACTATCAGCAGGAGATAGATCAGGAATACGTCAGCACTCCGGGTAAATTCTACAGTAAATACCCGTGGATAGAGCCACCTCGCAAACAGCATCATCACCATGGAAACGGGAAATAGATAATGCATCAGCTTCTTTGACTTTCTCCTCAAAATACCCAGAGACTCCCTCATCCCCTCCCGTGTGCTGAACCGTGGAAGGAGGGCATTGCTCAATCCCGTGGCCAGCAGCAGCACAAGCGGGAACTCCTTTGCACCATACCTGAACATTGCAAAAACGCCAGGATCCTCATATTTTGCCGAGATGATTATGCCATCAATATACTGTGCCGATCCGCTTATCAAAAAGGTCAGGATAAGCGGCAACCCAACATATAACTGTTCCTTGATAAAATCGAGTGATACCTTTATGACTGTATAACGCCTGAGCAGTATGATAAGCCATACCCACCGTATGGCAGTAATGACAAAGAGCCCGTAAATGGCACTTTTTTCATCGAAACCGGAAACTACCGGTGCCAGTACCAGTAACAGCTGTGCACCGTAGGTATAGATCCCGTACTGAAGAATGCGGTGCGACCTGTTATTCAGCAGATAAATATATTCAATGAGTGCTACCGGGTTGCTAAGGAGAATATACCAGAGAAGGAGACCCAGATAGGGCACATCCTGCTTGATACCTATAGACGGGAGAGCATTCTTGACGGGAATACCCATTGCAAAGATCAGGAAACTGAATATAAGTATGAGAAGAAAGGCATTGAAAATTTCAGGTGATTTTTCCCCTTTATTCTCCCCGAAAGTGCGGAAAGTCTTGTTGCGGTTGTAAAGTGTGAGCAATGACTGTATGATTCCGGATACCCAGAAGAAACTAAGCAGACTGGAGATAAACAGGAAAAGCTCCCAGGTCCCTATTTCTGCCCTCGAAAGATGACTTTTTGTAAAGACTATGCTGATAATCATGTAGGTGACAAATCTCAGCAGTTGTACAGCCTGCAATCCTGAGATATTGTCTATGAGTTTCAGCTTTGTCAAACAGTCACTTTCTTTGTACGGGAACGGAGAACATTGACAATAATTGTTCCTGTACTTTTTTCACCCGACTAAGATACAATTTGTAATTAAGGAGTAATAAAGTAAATGAAAAGTTTGCGGAATGGGAATTTTACATTTTCTTTGCACTCCGAAATATGGTGGTTGTAGCTCAGTCGGTTAGAGCGCCAGATTGTGGATCTGGAGGTCGCCGGTTCGAACCCGGTCTTCCACCCCATCAAAAAAAGCTATCCCGGTTTACCGGGCTGGCTTTTTTTTAGCCCACCTTCCCTGCCCCCGGAAAGTGCTTCCTTTACTGACTTTTGATATTGGTTTTTATTCTGATTAATGCTTATCTTGCGATACTGTTTAATTGTGAAAGCTTTTGGGTAATCAGATTTTATTTGTTTAGCCATGTCCCTGGTACTGCATTTTGAAACATTGTCGCGGAAAAGAAGTTAAAGTAATTATAACGTATCAATCTGAATATAATGAAAAGGAATTTACTTGTATTGATGGCTGTCTCAACAGCAACAGCTGCAATGCTCATAACCTCATGCAAGGGCAGGGAAGAGGTACCGCCGGTAGAATATACTGTTGAAGGACCGGAAACTGTTTTTCAGACGGAAATAGCCGACTATGAGATTATTGTTCCCTGGGAACAACCCGGAACCATATGGGAATGGTCTGTCACCGGCGCGACTCTTCAGGATGTAAGCAGTGACACAAAAAGAGCTACCGTCAGCTTTCAGACATTACCGGCAAATGATACGGCATACATTACAATAGGCGAGACCACTGAGGAGGGACTGAAAGCAGATGATAAGGTGGTAAAAGTAAAGGTGGTGGCTTTTTGCACTTTTGACATCAATAACTTCATCGGAGCATTTGACTGCGATGAAGCTGGCTATGATGTCTATTCTGTAAACTTCACAAAAGATCCGGTACTTGCAAACACTATAGTAAATGATAATTTCTGGGACTTTGCAGCTCCGGGATCAGTGGTGAAATACACTCTGACAGGTGACTTCCTTGAAAAGGTCACTGTAGCACGCCAAAACTTCACTTTCAATGACGGATATGCAGGATGGATCGAGGGCAGCGGAACATACAACGGATGCGCCGGAACAATGATCATTGACTACACGATATTATATGATGATGATGAGTATGACGTCCACCATGAGTTCTCCCCGGCAACAAAGGGAATATTTAAAGTGGTAGATAAAAAAGGACCTGGAAAAATTAAATGACCTGATCGTTTAATTTTTAAAAAAGACAGAGCTTCGGCCCTGTCTTTTTTTTTATGGATGCCTTCCGTTACTTCCCTTTTGTTCCTGCCTTCCTGTAGCTCATATATGCTGTCAGAGCAAGCCCGATGAGGCTTATTACCGCAACATATACAAATACCGGTACTGGAACAGAGTCTCCTCCTGCATAGGAATGAAGACCTGACAGGTAATAGTTCACCCCGAAATAGGTCATCAGCACCGAGGAAAAAGCAAAGAGGGACAAAACATTGAAGGTATAAATATCTTTCATCCCCGGGATCATTCTGGAGTGAGTGACCAGGGTATAAATAACTATGGTTATCAGTGACCATGTCTCTTTAGGGTCCCATCCCCAGTAACGGCCCCATGATTCGTTCGCCCATATGGCCCCAAGAAAAGTCCCTATTGTAAGAAAGTACAGTCCGAGTGTAATGCTCTTGTAGTTTATAACAGTAAGCTCATCTATTGTTGCACTTATTCCTGCTCTGTTCCTGTCATTCACAAACAGCATCATTACCATTACGATAATGCCCAGGATAGCTCCCAGCCCGAGGAATCCGTAACTGCCTGTGATAACCGACACGTGGAGCGTCAGCCAGTATGATTTCAGTACAGGCACGAGGTTCGTGATCTCAGGGTCCATGAAACTGAGGTGTGCTACCATCAGTGTCATGCCGGCAAGCACCGAGGTGGCTGCCAGTGCCAGCAGCGACTTGCGGCTGAAAATGAAACCGGCAAGCATGGTAACCCATGAGATGAAAAGCATTGATTCATACCCGTTGCTCATCGGGGAGTGGCCTGAGATATACCATCGTATGCCGAGCCCTGCAGTGTGAAAGACAAACGCCGTCACGGCAATGCCTACCAGTATCTTCATCAAAAGGGAGGCCCCCTTCCTGCCTGCAATGATGCTAAAGAGAAGCGTAATTATCATTATAAGGCCCAGTGTTGCATAACCAGGGAAGAGCTTCTCAAAAATTTTCGCCCTGTAATAAAAAAGCTCGGCCCTGACCTTTGTCACAGAGGGAAGATCATAGGATGCATGCTGCCGCTGATAGTTAATAAGAGCTGTGCGCAACTCCTCCGGTTTCATTTCGGTCCGGCCAATGGCTGTCACCGACTGAACCCAGAGAGGTAATACATTCAGGATGAAAAGTGAATCCTCCGGACTGGCTGCAACCCTTGAAGCCTCCACCGAAGTGCCCCAGTGGTCAGTACTGTCCTGCAGCGGATATAGACGGAGAAAATCACCCCGGGACATCATATAGCATATATTGACACGCTCGTCAAGCTTAATAACCTCTTTGTCAAATCGGCTGCGCTCCTTCTCAGGTTTGGAATAGGCCTTCTCAACATATGATGAGAGCACATACCCTCCTTCACTGCCAAATTCAACCATATCAGAGAAAGCCGCCCTGTCACTCTTCAGCCCCAGGGTTTTCTGCAGGTCAGCGTTTGAGACCTTGATAAGAGGCACATCCTTCCAGTGCATAAAATCAAGTGAATACCCCAGGAATACCTGCATGGACGAAAGCCCGTTGAAGTCGTTTTCCCTGGTGACCTTTCTCAGAATATCATTGCTGATTGTGTAGAGAGGCTTGGTTCTCCCTTTCTGGTCCTGTGCCAGCACCGCCCCAAACCTGTCAGCCTCATTCCTGTCTACAGTGAGCTCCTGGGCATTGATCCGGCCTGCAAATGACATAGCTGTAAGAAGTAAAATGACGGTCACCGGCCTGCGATACCTTGAGTTCCAGTAGGTCCTTGTCACCGAGCGGAAAAATGACCTGCGGTTGAATATTGAAAGAATGATGAAGAGGAACAGCATACCATAACCTGCATATGTTGTCAACATACCTGCCGGATCATGATTGACTGAAAGGAAAGTTCCTTTTTCATCCTTATCATATGACGACTGGTAAAAGCGGTATCCTCTGTGTTTAAGAATATGATTCATATAAATATCATACTGAATTTCAACTCCCTGCTCCTCATCAATCAGTGTGACATTGCTTTTATATCCCGAGGGGCTGTTTGACCCCGGATACCTATCAAGAATGAAATCATTGAGTCTGATGACGAAAGGCAGTGTTTCTATTCTGCTGCCGTAGGTCACCCTTGCTTTCAGGGTGCCTGCTTTGCCTGACCATTCAGCTGTTTCGCCGGAGCTATTCTCCCACAGGAATATCTTTTCATCATAGCCCGTCCCTGACAGTGTGAATTCCAGAGCCCCGGGGCCCTGAATACCCATTCCCTGTCCCGCCTTGACCACAGCCAGATTACCGCTGAGAGTCATTTTCTGCGGTACAAGTTTATAATCACCCACAGAATAAACTAACATCGGAGCTATTAGTACAAGAGAGTCAGCATCATGTATCGTCACCATCATGTCAGCCATCTTCGTGCTTCTCAGTACTGATGCAGAGCGCAGAAAAAATTTCCCCTCACTGAGAACAACTGTGAGATCGGCATCAACGCCAAAACCCACAGACATCTCCCCGAGCATGGTCCTTTCACCCATAGAGAGAACCATGTTTTCACCGCTTTTC
The DNA here is from genome assembly GCA_032127795.1 of Bacteroidales bacterium. Taxonomy (GTDB): domain Bacteria; phylum Bacteroidota; class Bacteroidia; order Bacteroidales; family VadinHA17; genus SR-FBR-E99. The sequence continues at coordinate 5,576 of JAQBHM010000047.1, forward strand.
ATATCACGGGTCGCAAGAAAAGAAACCATAGGCATTCCGTCCGCAGCCTCCTCTATTGACTTGCTGACATTGTACCTGTATCCTTCGTAGGTGAGTTTCACCTGTTCATCCATCAGGCTGAGTGTTTTGCTGTAACGGCCATCCGTCAGTGCTGTGACTCCGAAAGGTTTGGAGTGGCGGGCAACCATTTCACCGTCATCTCCTGTAAGTTCAAAGACAAGATGCTGCCCGGCAGAGTAGGTGGTTGATGAGACCTCACCTTCCCTGATGCCCATCATACCGTCATAACCTGCATAACGGGTTATGGCAGCACCGATGATCATAAGAATGAATGCCAGGTGAAACAGCATTACAGTGATTTTCTCCCTTCTGTATAGCTTGAAGATGATTATCTGCCCAGCAAGGTTTATCATCAGGAGAAGAAACACCAGTTCAAACCATCGTGAATTGTAAATCAGGGCTCTTGCTGCTGAAGCGCCGAAGTCATTTTCCACAAAGGTGGCCACTGCCATTGAGACTCCAAATACAATAAATAGAATACCCATAAAAATGGGTGAAAAGAGAATCTTAACTGCTTTCATGATTTTTATTTAAAATGCAAAACTATCCTTTTTCGGATATAACGCGCAATTTATCATGGTCAAGTATTCTGACCGCGCGCGGTGTTGCCTGGATGATCTTTTCAT
>JAQBHM010000048.1:0-3127 GCA_032127795.1 Bacteroidales bacterium
ATAAGATAGAGAAGTACTAGTCATAGAGAAAATACTTCTCAGCTCTCTTCCTGAACGCCGGGATGTCTCTCATCCATATCCCTTCTATTGCGCTGACCCTGAATTCTTTTGAGAATTCCTTCCTGATGCTGTCGGTGCCACATACTTTATCGAACATTGAAAGTCGTGAAGGATCGCACATTTCAAAGAGATTCTTATCAGGCCACAGCCGGTGTGCCTCCTGCATGATATAAAACTGTATCAGTGACAAGGGCGCTTTCCCGGCATCAGTGAAATGTATCTGAACACCGTGAACCATTTTTCCCTGTGAGGTGCTGTAGTAAGGTTTGTAGTGTACAGGTCTGAATATCACGCCGGAAAGATGCAGGTTATTCAGGTTTGCAGCCAGTGAGTCGGCATCAATCCATTCAGCGGCAAAAAGCTGAAAGGGTAAAGTATAGCCTACGCCAATGCTTACTGTATAAAGTTCCCCGGCAATTCCCGTTGCAGGATAGAACAGGGGTGAATCAGCATGGGGTATATGTGGTGAAGAGGGTACCCATGGCAGACCTGTTCCGTCAAAACAGATGCTTCTGTGCCAGCCTTTCATTGCAATGACTTCGAGATCACACTTCACACCGTTTGTCAGGAGCCCCTCGCCGTTGAGGTACAGAGCCAGCTCTCCCACGGTGAGGCCGTGGAGATAGGGTATCTCAAACTGGCTGACAAATGAGGTAAAGCCCGGCCTGGTCAGGACGCCTTCCATACGAATGCCGCCAAGAGGATTAGGCCTGTCAAGCACAACAACCTTGATGTTGTTTTCTGCCGCCGCCTCCATGATAAGACCAAGAGTACTTATAAAAGTATATGACCGTGATCCTATATCCTGTATATCATAGACAAGTATGTCCAATCCTTCAAGCATCTCTTTTGATGGCTTGCGGGTCTTTCCGTAGAGGCTGTACACAGGGAGTTTCGTCACAGGATCTGTCTCCGTAAGAACATATTCTCCCGCTGTAAAATCACCTCTCACACCGTGTTCCGGTCCGAATAGTGCAACAAGTTTCACTCCCGGAGCATTAAATAAAATATCAACCGTTGATCTCAGATTGCGGTCAACACCGGTGGGGTTGGTTACCAGTCCAACTCTCTTTCCCCTCATTGGAGCAAAATCAATTTCTTCAAGCTTTTCCAGACCCGTTGTGACAGACTGCCCTTTCAGGGATACTGTACCTGTCACCAGGAGTAAGAGCATTATTAATGATTTGACCTTCAATATTACTGATGATATCATATGTAAATAATTTAATTTTTAATTGTCATATGGACCCCACATGTTTAGAATATTATTTTTATGCTTATTTGTGTTTGATAAACATGAGGGTTTCACAGGTATATTTTTTTATTTGCCTTACTTTTCTCACCTTAAAATCCGGTGGGCTCAATGATGTTATTTGTAATATGTATTATCTGCTACTTAAATGGAGCTACTAATTTAAGGAATTAATTTATGATCAGACTATACAGAGGTTGTATTCCACGAGTCAACTAAATGATTAAGGTTATCTATAATTCAATAAATCAGAGAAATAGAAAAAACAAATAAATATCACAACATATGGGTTAGTTAAAATAAATATTATAAATTTGGATTGATTAAGATGTAATACAACATTTCATGAAAAGAATCAGTTATCTGCTTATACTTTTTTCAGTACTTCAGTTTACAGGTTGCAGTGAAGGCGGTGTACCTGAGAAGATACTTTCTGATGTTGACTCCATTGCTTCACGGTGGGTTCCGCAGAACTCCGAGAGTCTTTGTGACGCTGAACTTGTATTTTCATCAAGTGGCAGAATCATTGTACGGGGTGAGACAAATCTTGCTGAAGCGAAGGAAGAGATATATGAATACATGAAAAATTCAGGTCATGCTTTTACTGACAGCCTGACCCTGCTTCCTGACACGAACATCATTAAAAAACCATGGGGGCTGATAACGCTGAGTGTGAGCAATATCAGGAGCAAGCCTTCCCACAGTGCTGAATTGATTACACAGGCCATATTGGGCACACCCGTAAAGATACTTAAGAAAGATGGAGGCTGGATGTTTATACAGACTCCCGACTCATACCTGGGCTGGACCAATAATTCTGCAGTTGCTGAATACAGTGAGGCTGAAATGGCTGAGTGGAGAAAAGCTGACAGGGTGATCTTCAAAAGAAACTATGGAGACATTCTCTCATCAAAAGGAGAAGTGGTCTCCGATCTTGTTTTCGGAGCTATTGTAGCAAAAACGGGAGAGACAAAAGGCAATTTTATTATCGAATTACCTGACGGAAGAGCGGGGAATATAAAAATGTCAGAAGCATCTGATTTCAGGACGTGGGCAGAGAATACACATCCGGCAGCAGATGACCTGACAGCTTATGCGCGTACTCTTCTGGGATCGCCATATTTATGGGGAGGTACATCATCCAAAGGAATTGACTGCAGCGGTTATGTGAAGACGATCTATTTTTCAAACGGCGTTATTCTTACCCGCGATGCTTCATCTCAGTACAAATACGGTAAGGAAATACCGGTAGAAAATAATCTTGACTCCCTTCTTCCGGGTGATCTTCTCTTCTTTGGAAGGGAGCGTAACGGGAAGAAAATTATAACTCATGTGGGAATGTATATTGGTGATACAGAGGTAATACATTCACCCGGAATAATTGAGGTCATGAGCCTTGACTCTACCAGGGTGAACTACAGTAACTTCAGGAGCAGAAGCATCCAGGGGGCCAAAAGGATCATAGGAGTAACACCGGGAAAAGGAATTGAACGTGTCTCACAACACAACTGGTATTTTTGATATATGAAGAAAAGAGATTTCATTAAATATGGAGGATTGGCGGCAGGGGCAATCATAACAGGATGCTCGTCATCAGCAGCAAAAGAATCTATGATAATCAGGTCCGGAAAAAAAGGAGGGTCTTCAACGCTGAAACTAAGTTTCAGACCCTATGAGCTGCAGCTGAAACATGTTTTCACCGTTGCTTCCAATTCCAGAACTACCACACCCGTTATTCTCACCGAAGTTGAATATGACGGTGTGATTGGATATGGGGAGGCATCCATGCCACCATATCTTGGTGAAAGCCAGGCC
>JAQBHM010000049.1:0-4669 GCA_032127795.1 Bacteroidales bacterium
GGTGGAAGCCTTTCAAAACCTTAATTATAAGGTAATTGCTATTGGAGATTCTTATAATGATATCTCAATGCTGAGAAAGGCCGATGTTGGAATTTTATATAATCCGTCACAGAATGTTATCATGGACAACCCGGACCTTAAGATTGTAAACTCATTTGAAGAGGTAAAAAGCATTATATCGGACCTCCTTGAAAGCTAAACAAAGCAGCATTGCAGTATGCCATTTCCGTGGTACAAATACATTCAACTCATTGTTTTATGTTTTCCATAGTGCAAAATAATCGGTAATTTATATTTTTGTGGCCTTAATACTCTTGACAGATGATGGATTATTTTGCCGGCCATACCGGCGAGCTTGCAGCACTTGCTGTAGCTTTTTTCTGGACAATTACGGCGCTGGCATTTGAAGGTGCAAGCAAAAAAATCGGATCCTTCTCTGTTAATATAATGAGGCTGGTACTGGCTTTTTTCTTTATTGGTACTTTTACTCTGTTCAGCAGGGGGAGTTTTCTGCCTTTCGATGCCTCCGGGCACAACTGGATCTGGCTCTCGCTCTCAGGTCTGATAGGCCTGGTCCTGGGTGATTATTACCTTTTTAAGTCCTATGCCATGATAGGGTCAAGGTTCGCCATGCTCATCATGACAACCGTACCTCCGATGGCTGCATTTTTCGGTTTTCTCATACTTGGCGAGTCTCTGCAGCTGATGCACCTGGCAGGCATGGCTGTTGTAATTGGCGGAATAGTAATTGCCATCTTCAACAAGCCTGTCAAAGGTGAAAAGTTATCCATGAAGCTTGCTCCGGCAGGTGTTCTGTTTGCCCTGCTTGGAGCACTGGGACAGGCCCTGGGTCTTGTTCTCAGCAAATATGGAATGGTAAATTATGATCCGTTTGCCTCAACCCAGATCAGGATCATTGCAGGGGTTCTGGGCTACTCCTTCCTGATAACTGTTCTTGGCCGCTGGGGGGTTGTCAGGAACTCAATGAAGAATATTCCGGCAATGAAGTCTATGGCTATTGGATCCTTCTTCGGCCCTTTCCTGGGAATCTCATTCTCACTGCTTGCCGTAAAGTATACCGAAACCGGAATTGCTTCTACCATCATGGCCATTGTTCCTATTCTTATAATAGCTCCGTCAGTGATTATTTACAAGGAAAGAATAACCACCGTGGAGATCATCGGTGCGGTAATAAGTGTATGCGGTGTGGCTCTGTTTTTTGTATGATAGGAGCATTACACCTTACGCTGCTTCCATTTCCCCCGTCTGAAAACAAGCCATGCTGTTAAGGTCAGCAGTGTCTCACTGAAGACAACGGCATAATAAACCCCATTCTGATCAAGCCCTGCCGGAATGGCAAGGAACCAGGCAAGGGGTATTTCACACAGCCAGAAGACGAACAGGAAGATCTTTGTGGGTGTGAATGTGTCTCCGGCGCCGTTAATAGCACCTATCATGACCATTCCCAGGGCATAGGATGCAAAACCGGCACTAATTATCCGGAGGGCCGGAATACCTGCTGATATTACTGCTGCATCCTTAATGAAAAACCTGATGAAGGGTTCAGGCCATATTACAAGTATAAGTCCTATGGTGCCCATCAGTATTGAATTGATCCACCCGGTGGTCCAGGCGGCCTTCTCAGCTCTCTCCGGCTTGCCTGCACCAAGATTCTGCCCTACAAGCGTGGAGGAGGCATTGCTGATGCCTGATGAAGGCAGAAGAGCAAAGAGCACCACCCGTATGGCTATTGTGTAACCGGCAATTACATTGCTGCCGAAAACTGACAGGATGCGTACCATTACTATCCAGCTTGAGGTTCCGATAAGGTTCTGACCAATTCCGCCCAGTGAAAGCCTGAAAAGCTTCATGATAATTGCCGGGTCAGGAACAAAATGACGGATCTTAAGCTTCACTCTCTTGTGTCCCCTGAAAAGAATAATAAACTGCCACAGAATTGCTGTTCCTCGTCCAAAAACGGTTGCGAGGGCAGCCCCGCGGATGCCCAGCTCGGGAAATGGTCCCCAGCCGAAGATGAGACAGGGGTCAAGGATCACATTTATAATATTACCCAGCCAGAGTACTTTCATTGCTGTTGCTGCATCTCCTGAGCTTCTGAATACACTGTTAATAATAAAGAGAAGTATGATAACCGTATTGGAACCCAGCATTATGGCGGTGTATCCCGACATCTCATTTACCATTCTGTGAGATCCTCCCATGAGACTGAGGATATCCCTGGCGAATAAGGCTCCGGGGATTCCGATAATCATCGAGACTATAATGCCGGCAAGAATTGCCTGGAACGCTGTGCGGGATGCCTGCTCAGGGTTTTTCTCTCCTATCCTTCTGGCAATGAGTGATGTTGTCGCTGTCGCCAGACCCATCCCTACAGCATATATAAGCATTACCACTGACTCAGTCAATCCGACGGTGGCAACAGCTTCTGAGCCAAGCCTGGAGACAAAGAAAATATCAGCGACCGCGAACACTGATTCCATGAGCATCTCAAGAACCATAGGAACTGCAAGAAGCAGTATCGCACGTCGCAGAGGTATTTCCGTGAAATCCTTATCATTGCCCTTGATTGAGGAAATGATATCCTCAAGAATGCCAGATCTGTTATTTTTATTTCCTGACTTCACAGTTTTTTATCAGTCATTTCCTAATCCTTCAACAATCACAGAGAGCAGTTTTTCATCCGGGTCCTCTGAATATTCCCAGAACATTACTCCTCCCAGCTTATTGTCTCTGACATATTTCATTTTGGCCATCAGTGAAACCTTGTCGTCATAAGATATAAACAGAGAGTCTTTTTCATTCCACAGGAAAGGGGCTGCGGCTGACGAATCATATATTCTGATGAATTTACCTGAGGCGGCAGCGTCTAGTATATCAGTGTATGAGATGCTGCCGCCGGTTGTTGCTGCATCGCGGTAAAGACCGTTATTGACAGGCTCAACACCTCTCCATAACCTTCCGTAAAAGGGAATGCCCAGATTGATCTTTGCCGCCGGCACACCCTCTTCAAGATGCATCCTGACAGCTCTTTCCGTTGCATCACCCCAGGGTTCGTCATATTCAGACAGATGAAGATTGGTATGATGCCCTGCCTGCCAGGTAAGTCCGTTGTGCAGGTCATAACTCATTATATTAATGAAGTCAGTAAACATTGCCACTTCTCCAAGGTCCGTGTTGGCGACATATGCTGAGTCTCCCCCGGTGGCTATGGTAAGCAGGTATTTTTCCCTCCTGCCCTCGCTCAGGGCCAGGGAATCAATATGCTCACGCACACATTTCAATAAGAGGGTAAAGTTACTCACATCCTCAGGCCTGAATGTATTTCCTGCCCCAGGCAGGTTTGGGTATTCCCAGTCGATATCTATACCGTCAATACCGTATCGTAGAATAAAATCAGCGGCGCTCATGGCAAACCTGGTCCTCGATGAGTCAGTAAGTGCGACATCGGAGAAATTGTCTGACCAGCCCCACCCTCCTACTGATACGAGTATCTTAAGATCAGGGTTGATCTTTTTCAGGTCATTGAGCTTCACGATATCGGCGCTGTTCATCTCCGTGTTATCAATTCGTTCACTGTCAAACATTACTCTTCCATCAATGATATTTGCAAAGGCATAGTTGATATGGGTAAGCTTTGAAGCATCGATCTTTGAAAAGTCAAAGTCCCTGAAACCGGCAACATATCCTACCACCATATAATTTTCCCCCGGCGCCGTGTTGGCGCACCCGCTGAATACCATCATAACAATGGAGAATGCCAGCGCAGATGTCGATAATATTTTCATTGCAGTAATAATAGAATGATTTGATCAGCAATATATAAAAGATGTTGGAATGCAATGGCTTCAGCACTTTGAAAAAACGAAATATGAATATGATGAATTTCATTTACTGCTATATTTGCCTTTAACTATTCAGCTGATAAATAGACAATGAAAAAGGCAGAGTTTGACACCAGGGTTGAGAAGTTGTTTGATGATCATAATAAGCTCACAGGACGAAGGAACAAGGTCATGGCTGGCGGCAACGGGATATATGACAGGTATGTTTATCCTGTCATCACCCGTGATCACACCCCGGTATTCTGGAGGTATGACCTTGATCACGCAACTAACCCTCATCTGATGACCCGTCTCGGAATAAATACGACATTCAATGCGGGTGCAATAAAGCTAAACGGAAAGTATTACATGGCAGTGAGGACAGAGGGATTTGATGTCAAGTCATTCTTCGCCATCGCTGAAAGTCCGAACGGCATAGACAAGTGGCGCTTCTGGGATCACCCTGTTGCAATGCCCGTGACAGATGATCCTGAGATGAATGTGTATGATATCAGGCTGACACAGCATGAAGACGGATGGATTTACGGTCTTTTCTGTGCAGAACGCAAGGACCTGAGCAAGCCTGATGATTCTTCAGCGGCACTGGCGAGCTGCGGGATATCGAGAACCCGTGACCTTGTCAGCTGGGAAAGGCTTGATGACCTCAGCTCAGCGGCAGCACAGCAGCGCAACTGTGTATTGCTCCCTGAATTTGTTAAAGGGAAATACATGATATATACAAGGCCACAGTCAGGTTTCATTGAGACAGGCGACTGCGGAATAAGCGTGGGCTTTTGCGATAATATGGAGCATGCGAAACTGGGTGA
>JAQBHM010000050.1:0-12125 GCA_032127795.1 Bacteroidales bacterium
CCGTACGGATTGCCGAACCATATCATGACAATGACCTGATGCGATGAAAGTCTGGAAACAACATCCCTGAGCGCATCAGTAACCCCGAAGGAAGAAGCGGGACGCAGTTCAAGCCCTGTAATCCCGGCAATAACTATATCATAATCCTTTAGTCTGGAATAGACAAACTCAGCTGCCTGGATGTTTTTCGGATCGATAAAATAATGATCGGCATGAGTGTACCTGCTTACCATATGCTGAAACTCAGCCTGGCTGTCAGCATTTACTGCTACCGTGGCTACCTTTATCCTGTCAGGCCTGCCCACCGGGATCAGGTTGTCACTGTTCTCGATAAGAGTAATGGCATCAGCATAGAGATCCCTGATAAGTGAATAGGGAGGAGGTGCCGGCGTAAATCCTGCTGCCCGCTCTGCCAGCGAAACTGTATCTCTATGCAATGCAAGCCAGTACTTTACTGCAAGTATCTTTCGGCATTTGGCCTTTACATCTTCAAGAGAGATCTTTCCACTCTCAACTCTCTGTAATATTTCGCTGATAGCCTTTGCCGGATCAGTTGAATATTCCAGGACATCATTGCCGGCGGCATATGCCTCGGCGTCAGCCTTGCCTGAAGGATATGTCCCCGTGGCTCCCGCCATATTCAGAGCATCAGTCAGCACCAGTCCCTTGAAATTCATTTCCTTCTTCAACAGTCCGGTTATTATTTTACTGGAGAAGGTGGCCGGCAGTTTTGGCGTGCCGTCAAGGGCAGGGGCATTTATATGGGCTGTCATAACAGCACTGACACCCTGGTCTATTAGATAGCGGAAGGGAACCAGCTCAACCTTGTTGAACCTTTCACGGGCACTCTTTATCACCGGCAAACCGAAATGTGAATCCGTTTCCGTATCGCCATGGCCCGGAAAATGCTTTGCACAGGCCATAATGCCATTATCCTGCATCCCTTTCATATACATGGCAGCCTTCCTTGCCACTTTCTCGGGATCCTCACCGAAAGAACGATAGTTTATGACCGGATTGAGGGGGTTATTGTTGACATCGGCTACAGGAGCCAGGTTGAGATTTATCCCCGTTTCACGAAGCTGAGCTGCAACAGCAACCCCCATCTGATAAATGAGAGAATCATTCTGTATAGCTCCCAGGGTCATCTGGTAGGGGAAGTCTTCAACTTCCTTAATACGCATCCCAAGGCCCCATTCAGCATCCTGGGAGAAGATGAGAGGTATCTTTGAGAGCGAATCAATGCGAAGAGTATAGTTAATCTGCTTTTCCAGAGAACCCTCAAAAAATATCACTCCCCCGATTCCGTATCTTGTTACAAGCTCCCTGACAGTCTTGAAATTATTCTTTTGATCGTCACCCCAGGCTTCGACCCAGATGCTTTGCGCTATCATCTCACTGACAGACAGTGAATTGAGCAAACTGTCAACAGCCGGAACATTTAAATATTTTAACCATGGTACCTCAGCTGTCTGACTGTACATTGATTGTAAAGGCAGCATTAACAGAGAAGAGACAAATGCGAGTTTGATGATAGTTTTTTTCATTTTATTATTAAACTTGGGATGAACCAAAAATAGTACTTTTCTTCATCTTTCACTCTCTGATAATTTAAGCATTTTGCTATTTTTACAATGCCAATAAAACAAATGATGGTAAAGAAAAACAATTCCGGAAAAGTCGGTGCCGGAAGCACCGGCCGTCTTATGTCACTTGACGTCTTCAGGGGCATGACAATCGCATTTATGATAATAGTCAATACTCCGGGTACCTGGAGTCATGTCTACGGCCCCCTCAGGCATGCCCCATGGCATGGATGTACACCCACTGACCTTGTATTTCCCTCTTTTCTTTTTATTGCGGGCGTGGCAATGTGGTACTCACTTAAGAAGTTCAACTTCGAGTTTTCCGGCCCCTCACTAATTCGGATACTGAGAAGAGTTGCGCTGATTTTTGCAGCAGGCCTCTTTTTAAATATCTTTCCTCATTTTATCCGCGATTACAGCACACTTCGGATAATGGGAGTACTGCAGCGGATAGCCCTGGCATACGGACTGGGAGCAATCATTATTCTTCTCGTAAGGAAAAATTATATCTGGATGGTGACAGCATTCATCCTGCTGGGATACTGGGCCCTGATGTATTTCTTCGGCGGAGATGCCCCCTATACTCTTGAGGGTAACCTGGCTGTAAAGATTGACAGGGCCCTGCTGGGCGAAAATCACCTTTACAAGGGCTTCGGCATACCCTTTGATCCGGAAGGGCTGCTGAGTACAATCCCTGCCGTAGGTACTGTGCTGCTGGGATTCATGGCAGGCAGTCTCATCGGCAGCTTTGGAAAATCATGGAAAACAGTCGGTTATATGGCAGCAATAGGAGCAGTACTTATTGTAGCAGGCTTAATCTGGAATCATTTCTTTCCTATCAACAAACCTATCTGGACAAGCTCTTATGTACTTTATGCAGGCGGTATAGGAATGGTTGCACTTGCTCTTCTGTTTATGATAATAGACCTGCTCGGGATAAAGGGATGGAATACAGCCCTGCTTATGATGATCGCAGGTGCAGGCTTGGCCATTATCGGATTCCTGTGGAGCAGGATCATGACTACAAATGTTCCCCATGGAATAAACCCGCAGATGATCCTGACCATTGGCATCCTTATAATAATTTTCACCCTTCTTCTGAAGGCCGATTTCTTTGTCGCTTTCGGACTGAATCCAATGTCAACCTATATCCTGGCAGGTATATGTACAAAGACAATGCTGGCTGTTAAAATTGGTGAGCTGACACTCTATAAATGGATATTCACCAATATATGCAGCCCGCTGTTTGCCGAGCAGAAGATAGCCAGCCTGATGTTTGCATTAATGCAGGTGGCATTTATATGGCTCTTCGGATACATCCTTTACCGTAAGAAAATAATCATCAGGTTCTGAAATGGATATAAGAGAAGTTGTTGAAGCAGTATATGTTAAATGGAAAGGGTATCCACCGGAGACAATTACCCGCCTGCCCCAGTCGGGCTCAGACAGGGTGTACTTCAGGCTTACCGACAGGGGCAACCGGATAATAGGTGCCTTTAACCCGGGAACAGAGGAGAATGACGCTTTCGTAGGCTTCAGCAACCATTTCAGATCCAGGGGACTCCCGGTGCCGGAGATATATGTCTACTACCCTGAAGATCAAGTCTATTTTCTTGAAGACCTGGGTGACATCAATCTCTTTACATGGCTTGCCATGCGCCCGGAAAATGAGAGGTTCAACGATGAGACAGAATCGCTCTTCATGACCATTGCTTCTGACCTGGTAAGGATTCAGACAGAGGGCATCAAAGGACTGGATCTCAAACTGTGTTATCCGCATAAGAGTTTTGACAGGCAGAGTATCGTCTGGGATATGAACTACTACAAGTACATGTTCCTGAAACTTATTGCGGCACCCTTCAATGAGACAAGGCTTGAACGTGACTTTGAGGCTCTTACGCACTTCCTCCTGGATGCAGGACAGGAATATTTTCTCTTCCGCGATTTTCAGACTGCCAATATCATGATCAGGGACGGCAAACCGTGGTATATAGATTACCAGGGAGGACGTCTGGGCGCTCCCCAGTATGATATTGCCTCACTGGTCTATGATGCAAAAGCATTCATCCCTGAAAGAATCCGGAAGTCAACATTGGATAAACATCTGAACCTTTTTTCAGAGGCGACGGGCATCAGTGAGACCGAGCTGAGAAAATATTCAGGGGCATTTACACTTATCAGGCTTATGCAGGCACTGGGAGCCTTCGGTTTCAGAGGCCTGCATGAGAATAAACCTACTTTTACCGAGAGCATCGTCCCGGCAGTGGAACTGATGAATGAACTGTTCGAGAGCGGTGAGATAAAAATAGACCTTCCGGAACTTCGTAGCGCTTCCAGGGCCGTACCCCTTCAGAGGAAATTCAAGGCACTGTCTCATCACAAGGTGGAGATGAAGATAAACATGACAAGCTTCTCTTACCTGACAGGAAAACAGGTAAACTATGAGAACGGCGGCGGGTTTGTCTTTGACTGCCGCGTACTGAAAAACTCCGCTTCTATACCCGAATTCAGACAGTTTACCGGCAAAGACCAACAGGTGGCGGAATTCTACACTAATGATGATGAGGCAATAGCTTTCGCCGGAGACTGCATGAGCATAATACGGAACTCAATTCCTCTTATGAGGCAAAAGGGAGTATCAGAGATCAATGTAGCATTCGGATGTGTCGGAGGCAGATATCGCTCCGTATGGTGTGCAACAAAGGTTGCATCCATGCTCTCGGCAATGCCTTCAGTGACCGTTGAGGTAAATCATACTGAACTTAGCCACCGATGAAGGCAATGATATTTGCTGCCGGCCTGGGAACCAGGCTTGGTGATATCAGCAGGGAGATGCCCAAAGCCCTTGTTGACATTAACGGCAGATCAGCACTGCGAATAGCTGCTGAAAACCTGAAAAAAGCAGGATTTGAAGACCTGCTGGTCAACATCCATCACCATCCTTCACTAATGATGGAAGAGATAGACAGACTTCGCTCTGACGGATTCAATATCACTGTCTCTGATGAAAGTGCAGAGCTGCTTGACACCGGGGGAGGCCTGCTCAAGGCACAGGGCTTTTTTAATGACGGCTCCTTTGTATGTTATAATGTTGACATCTTTACTGATCTGAATATAATAGCATTATATGATTATCATGTTGCATCGGGGGCGCTGGCCACGCTGGCTGTCAGGCACCGCCAGGGCAACAGGTTCCTGCTTGTTGACCGCGGGAGACGTGTGCGCGGCTGGTGTAACAATGCAACAAAGGAGGAGATACTTACCGTGGGCAGCCGTAAAGGTCTTGAGGAAATCGCCTTTTCAGGGATACAGGTTGTCTCTCCGGATATCTTTGGAATGATGTCTGAAGGCATATACTCAATGACTTCACTTTACCTCATGCTTGCAGGCAAGAACATAATTAACTCTTTTCTCCATGATGAGGGTTACTGGTTTGACTGCGGGACACCACGGAACCTTGAAAAGATCAGATCTTTTCTCACCGGCAGTGAATGACTAATTTTTCCAGAATGACCTGGTGAACAGGGCAAGAATGGTAAAAATCTCAAGACGGCCTATAAGCATAAGGATGATCATCGTGCCTTTCGCAACAGGATTAAAAGCATTGTAATGACCGAAATTACCTGATGCTCCTAATCCGGGTCCCACATTGCTTATTGATGTCAGGCTGGCCCCGGCAGCTTCCTGCACGGAGACTCCGGATAACTGCATGATGGCCATCCCTGCGAATGTAATGATTATATAAAGCAGGATGAAGACCAGCATGGTTGAATTAAGATTGTCCGGAATAATCCTGTTATTGAGCTTTATGGGAATTATGGCATTCTGATGCTGGAACTTCCTGAAGATGGTTTTCAGGTTACGCAGGACTATTAAATGACGCGCCATCTTTATTCCACCGGCGGTTGATCCGGTACAGCCACCGGCAGGCATTAGAAGAAACATGAAGAACCACCCGAAAAGTGGCCATAGCATGTAATCCGTTGTAGCATACCCTGTGCCTGTGACCTGTGAAACTGCCTGAAAAAGTCCGTGCCGGAATGAAAGCCCGAATGTCCTGTCAGTACCGATATAGAGAATCAGGGTTGTTACAACTATGGCTGCGGTACTAAAGAATATATAAAACCACAGTTCCTCATAATTCTTAACTTTTCTGAACTGGCCTTTTACTACGAAGTAGAATGCAACATAACTTATAGCTGCAAGGAACATGAAGGCAGCTATAACATACTGAATATAAGGAGAATACCCAGAGATGCTTGTATTTCTCGTAGAGAACCCTCCGGTGGCAACTGTTCCAAATGTGTGACATATGCTTTCAAACAGGTTCATCCCGCCGAGACGCAGCAAGATGATCTCCAGTATGGTCATGGCACTGTAAATAAGCAGTATTGTTATGGCAATCGACCTGGTTTTAGGAAGGATCTTCTGCTTCATTGAAGATTCAAGGGAGAAGAGGTTGTAACCTCCCACCTTTAATGTGGGCAGAATCAGTATTACAAGAAGTATGACTCCTATTCCTCCGATCCAGTGAGTCATGCTCCGCCAGAGAAGGATTGATTTTGGCATTGACTCCACATCACTCAAAGCTGTGGCTCCTGTTGTGGTGAATCCTGATACAGACTCGAAAAAGGCATTTATTAACTGTGGGATAGTGCCACTTATAAGATATGGGAGCGTGCCGGCAAGTGTCAGCGTAAGCCAACCGATGGTGACGCTCAGGTATCCGTCCCTGATGCTTACTCTCTCACTGATGGAGGTCGGCATTAAAAAATAGAGAAGAAGCCCTGGAATGAGAGTGATGGCTGAGGAATAAATGAACGGGAATATAGGCTCGGAATAAATGATCCCTGCCGGAATACAAAAAAGAAATGCTATTGATACAATGATAAGGACCAGACCTGCAATCTTAAGCAGGGATTTAACATTTACAAACCTCATTTTCTGACTGATATCATCACAGTTTACCGGTCCCTGCTACATCCATTTCTTTCTTCGGATCAGCAACGCTGCAATGGTGGCAATAACTGCCGAACCACCCAGGATGAACCAGAAGGCGTATTGGTTCTCTTCGAACTTATTGGGAACGTTCATCCCGTAGAAGCTGGCAACCAAAGTAGGTATCATCAATATTATCGTGATGATGGTCAGCTGCTTCATCACGATGTTGAGGTTATTGGAAATCACTGAGGCAAAGGCATCCATCATTCCGCTCTGGATGTCACTGTATATCTTTGCCATTTCGATGGCCTGCCTGTTTTCAATAGTGGCTTCATCAAGCAGATCCTGCGAGAACTCATAATCACGTATCCATTTCGAGGTTTTGAGCTTGAGCATCATCATCTCATTTGACCGGAGGGAAGTGGTGAAATATACAAGGCACTTCTCCATCTTCAGAAGTCTGTGAAGCTCCTTGTTACGGGTCGATTTTTCCAGATCCTGCTCTATCATCGCTGTCTGGTTGTTTATCTGTTTCAGATACCTGTGGTAAAACATGGTAGTCCTCAGGAATAGATGCAGGATAAGGTCAATTTTCGTCTCAATGATAATGCCTTTTCCACTGCGACTGAAAAAGTCATCAAGGACCTCATTATTCTTATGACAGATGATAACGAGACTCTCTTTTGAGAGAACGATTCCGAGTGGTATGGTGGTAAATGGAAATCCGTTTGACTGGTTCTGATAAGGGATACGGTAGATCATCAGCAGGAGGTCATCCTCAACCTCCATCCTTGATCTTTCATCAACGTCAAGTATGTCTGCAAGAAAATCCTCAGGAACCTTCAGGGCAGTTCTTAATGTTCCAAGTTCAGAAGGAGTGGGGTCGGTGACGTGAACAATTGAACCTTTTTCGTAAGAATTTAACGGAAGGAGACCGTTAGGGATCATCTGCCAGTAAGTAATCATATAATACCTCCTCTTTTTAATCTCCACGGAGGCAGCTGTCGCCAATTACCTCAGCAGAATGAATTTAAAATAGTTGCTCGCGTGATAATCGTCCATAAAAGACAATAATGTTGATTTGTCTGCAAAAGTATAACTTTTATTCGTATAGCTCCGGGTGACAAAAAAAAATGTCGTAAAAAATTTACCTTTGCACATAATCCTTCAAAAATCAGAGATGGGAAAAGTATTGGTAATAGGCGCCGGGGGCGTGGGAACAGTGGTTATTCACAAAATGGCAGCAATGCCGGAGGTATTCAGTGAGATCATGCTTGCCAGCCGTACAAAATCAAAATGTGATGCCATAGCTGCCGCCATTGGCGGAGACCGGGTGCAGACAGCCAGGGTTGATGCTGATAATGTGTCTGAGCTTGTGCAACTGATAAGGACATTCACTCCTGACCTCGTCGTCAACGTTGCCCTGCCATACCAGGATCTGCATATAATGGAGGCTTGCCTGGAGACCGGAGTGGCATATCTCGATACAGCTAACTATGAGCCGCCGGAGGAAGCTAAATACGAATATAGCTGGCAGTGGGCCTACCATGACCGTTTCCGTGAAGCAGGGATCACTGCTGTCCTCGGATGCGGGTTCGATCCGGGCGTTACGGGCGTTTTTACAGCCCATGCAGCAAAACATCATTTTGACGAGATACAGTATCTCGATATTGTTGACTGCAATGCCGGAGACCACGGAAAACCTTTTGCCACCAATTTCAATCCTGAGATAAACATCCGCGAGGTCACACAGAAGGGCAAATACTGGGAGGACGGCAAATGGATATACACTGAGCCCCATGAAATACACAAACCCCTGAATTATCCGGGAATAGGGCCTAAGGAGTCATATCTTATCTATCATGAGGAACTTGAGTCACTCGTCAGGAATATCCCTACTATCAGGCGCGCCAGATTCTGGATGACATTCGGTCAGGAATATCTTACCCACCTGAGAGTGATACAGAATATAGGCATGGCCCGAATAGACCCGATTATCTATAATGGCATGGAAATAGTGCCTATCCAGTTCCTGAAAGCAGTCCTTCCAAACCCCGGAGACCTGGGAGAGAATTACAAGGGATGGACATCCATAGGCTGCCGCATAAAAGGCATTTACAATGGCAGTGAACGCACATATTATATATGGAATAACTGTAATCATGAAGATGCCTTCAGGGAAACAGGTACACAGGCCGTCAGCTATACCACCGGCGTCCCTGCTGCCATAGGCGCCATGATGTATATGAAGGGACTGTGGAAGAAGCCGGGGGTATGGAATGTTGAACAGTTTGACCCTGACCCGTTCATGAAAGAACTCAACCTCATGGGACTACCATGGCAAGAGAAATTTGATATCGACCTCGAGCTCTGAGACAATGATTGATTATAACCGGATACCATCACCCTCTTATGTCATTGAAGAGGAGAGACTTCGCAAAAATCTTAAGCTGATAAGTGATGTGTCAGAACAATCGGGCGCAGAGATCATCATGGCATTCAAGGGTTTCGCCATGTGGTCTGTCTTTCCGGTTGTCAGAGAATATGTATCCGGCGCCGCAGCAAGCTCAATACATGAGGCAAGACTCTGCTTTGAGGAGATGGGAGTGCCGGCACATACTTATTCCCCGGCATACCGTATGGAGGAGTTTGGCAAAATACTTCGCTATAGCTCACATGTGACCTTTAATTCACTGGCACAGTATAAAAAATTTGCACCTGTACTGAGAAAAGAGGGCTCCCATATCTCACCGGGACTGAGGATAAACCCGGAGTACTCGGAAATATCCCAGGGTATTTATAATCCATGTTCCCCGGGTTCAAGGCTTGGCGTGACTGCCGGTGAACTTGAAGAAGGACTGCCCGCAGGTGTCGAAGGCCTTCATTTTCATGTGCTCTTCGAATCAGATTCCTATACTCTGGAGAAAGTGCTTGATGTGGTGGAGGAAAAATTCGGGAAACACCTCACACAGATAAAATGGCTGAACATGGGAGGGGGGCACCTGATGACACGCAAGGATTATGACACTGCGCACCTGATATCCCTTTTAAAGAGATTCAGGGAGAAACATAACATTCATGTAATACTGGAACCCGGCAGCGCCTTTGCCTGGGAGACAGGTGAACTGGTTGCCACCGTGGAGGATATCATCGTCAGGGATGGAATAACAACTGCAATACTTGACGTTTCTTTTACGGCACACATGCCTGACTGTCTTGAGATGCCCTACAAACCTGTGATATTAGGCGCCTTTGAAGCTTCTGAAGATAAACCTGTATACCGCATGGGAGGAAACTCATGCCTTTCGGGTGATGTGATGGGCGACTGGTCTTTTCACCGTGAACTGAAGCCGGGTGACACGATAGTCTTCTGGGATATGATCCATTATACAATGGTCAAAACCACCACTTTCAACGGCGTGCCGCATCCTTCAATAGGGATATGGGGCATAGACCAGAAATTCAGGCTGGTGAGAGAGTTCGGTTATAACGATTATAAGGAAAGACTGTCCTGAGGCCAAGGTTGAGGTTGAGGTTAAGGTTAAGGCCTGTTGATTGTAATTTCCGTAACCATTATTTTTCTGCCGTTGAAGACAGCTTCGGCTATCTGGGCTGCAACGTCAGCGGGATCCATGAAGGCTGAAACATCTTTACCCTTTGCTGCAGACCAGAAAGGAGTGTTCATCCCGCCCGGGTAAACAGCCACAATCCTGCGGTTGGTCCCTTTCAGCTCCGCCCTCAGTGCCTCAGTAAAGCCCCTTGCTCCCCATTTGGCTGCACAGTAAACTGTCTCCGTCGACCGGCCTATGAGAGCCGAGGTGGACATGACATTTACTATGGTGACAGGCTTGTCAGCGGGTGTAATGCTAAGCATCGCCGATGTAAGCAATATCATACCGGTGAGGTTTGACCCGAGGATCTCTTCAACACGTGGAGACCTGTTGCCGGCAGCACTGCCAAAGGATCCTGTTCCGGCATTATTAAACAGATAATCAATAGAATAACTATTCTCCAGCAGAAATCCTGCAAGGATGTCAACCTCTTCCTGGTTGCTTATGTCACATGGAAAGGGAATGACCCTTGACTCGCTGTTGATTTCAGAGAGTGTGGCAGCAGCATTTACAAGCCTGGATTCATCCCTGCCGATAATAATGACATTCCGGTGCCTGGTGAGTGCCTCATTGGCAAGTGCCAGCCCGAGACCGCTTCCTCCGCCGGAGATTAGCGTGAATTGGTTGTTTTCGATCTTCTTTGCCATACTTCAAAATTAGGAAAAAATGTATATCTTTAATTGTTCTCGCTGTGGAAAAGAACAAAATATTGAAATAAGTCTGAATCTGCCGGACAATCCGCCGGCTCTCAGATATGTTACGGATATCATGAACCGTCTGCACAATCCGCCGAAGGGCGGAAATGTTACGGATATCATGAACCGTCTGCACAATCCGCCGAAGGGCTGATATGTTGCGGATATCATGAACCGTCTGCACAATCCGCCGAAGGGCGGATTGAATGTGAATAACCTCCGGTGTAACCGGTGGCCCCTCCGGTGCAACCGGAGGCAGACAAACAAGAAAACAATCAACCCTGAAGGGGTTGAATAAAATAAATCATCATGAGCACCTACACCCAAATTTTGTATCAGATCGTCTTCAGCACCTACCGCCGGACTCCATCCTTAAAAGCTGAAGGCAGGGAGGACCTCTATCGCTATATTAGCGGCATCCTGGAAAACAAAAAATGTCATTTGTACCAGATTGGCGGTATTGATAACCATATTCATATTATCACCCATCTGCATCCCGCCATATCTCTTTCATCCCTTGTAAAGGATATCAAGCTTGCAACCACGGAATATATCAGGAAAGAAAAGATCTTCAGGGATTTTGAAGGCTGGCAGGATGGGTATGGTGCCTTTACCTACGACATATCGGCAAGGGACAACCTCATAGCATATGTCAGGAATCAGGAAATGCACCACAGAAAGGTCTCAGCCAGGAATGAGCTTATGGATTTATTACGGGAGCACGAAGTTGGTTATGATGAGAAGTATATACTTTAGCTTTATTCACATTCAACCCCTCGGGGTTATTCACATTACACCCCTGCGGGGTTGGGGCAATCAACTCACCACCGGCACATCGCAAATTACTCCTTACTACCCGTTGATAACCCCGGATCCCAGCAGCTCCTCACCGTCATACCAGGCTGCAAACTGACCGGGAGTGATACCACGCTGAAGCCTGTCAAAGATTATGAAATAACCCTCCTCACGGGCAAAAACCCTTGCTCTCTGCAATGGCTGCCGGTATCGTATCCTGACAAGATAATCGCGGCTTTCACCTGTTGTCATTGCCTTATCAGGCCTAATCCAGTGCGTCTCGTCATTCCTGATGAACAAGCCTTTGCGGTGAAGGCCGGGATGAGACTGTCCTTCACCCACATACACTATGTTGGCTGTAACGTCAGTGGCAATAACAAAGAGAGGCTCTTTGAATCCACCGATATTCAATCCTTTTCGCTGTCCTACGGTAAGAAAATGTGCTCCTGAATGTTTTCCAATGGTCAATCCGTCGCCGGGTTGCGGATTATAAGGAG
>JAQBHM010000051.1:0-10289 GCA_032127795.1 Bacteroidales bacterium
GTTGAGCATTTCAACGTATGTCTCGGTTATCTCCAGTCTGTTGCCCGAGTTGCCGTGGGCATGAACATTTATCCTGCCCAGCATGGCGCCTCTGACAATCTCAATAGATGACGGATCACCAATACCCGCAGCATGATTATAGACAAGGTATTTCTGAAAATCCTTTATCTGATCGTCGTCAAGTACCATCTCGGAAAATTCACCGATGCCGGTATTAACGCCGTACATAATCTCGCGTGCCGCAATCTTTTTTTCGAGCATGGCACGACACTCATTAATCCTTTTGCGTGCATCGGGGTGCAATTCTACCTTCTGCCCATGACGGGCAACATTTAAAACATCATTGACAGTGAGGCCTGATCCTGTTATAATTAATGGTTCCATAATTCCTGATTTAATTGATAATTAAGTGATAGGGATACGTAAATTGAAAAAAGAAAATCCGTTCCAGAGAAATTTGATACAACGTCTGAACCGGGTGTCAGGAGAGAATCAGCATAGCCCTGAGCGGTTGATCTTGATCTGATATTCGAGAGTCCAGTTATAGACCATTATGAGCTGTTATGGAGTCAAAAATAAATCAAATATCTTCAAAATACAATAATTAATAAAAGGAGAGGGCTGATTACACCACATTTTGTCCCGGAGTATTAGCCCGCATTAATTTTTTTTTTAGTACCTTTTGTGTCAAATTCCTAAAACTATGCAAAACAGAAAGAAATTTCCGGCAGTCATTTTTATCGTTCCGGGTGTCTTTGTTGCATTTCTGCTTATGGCGTTCACGGTAAGGATGTTAATGCCCCAGGAGGACCTCAAGGGTAAGTATGAGTACAAAGATTTTGAACGGGCAAAGAAGTGCGGTTCATGTCATCCGGGTATTTATGAGCAATGGACTCAGTCGATGATGTCACAGGCCTATACTCATCACTGGGATGAGATTGAGTATTTTGATCTTGCAGTAGCTCATGCTGAAGTCAAACCTGAACTTAAAGATGCGGTTGATGGATGCAACGGCTGTCATACCCCGATCGGATTCATGGGAGGTAAATTTCCTCCGCCCCGTCCTGCGGAAAAGACGATAGTCAATGAGTCAGTGTCATGTGAGGTGTGCCATCTCACGCAGTCGGCGCAGACAGACCCGCCCTTCAATTTTAGTTATCTTATTAAACCGGGTATAACCAAGTATGCAGGTCGCCAGCCTGAAATAGAGTCTCCGGCCCATAAGATCATTCAGAATGATTTTTTCCGGACAACCGAGTTTTGCGGCAACTGTCACAATGAGAAAAATCCTTACGGAGTATGGGTCAAGAGCACCCAGCTTGAATGGAAGGAGGGGCCCTATTCGAAAGAGGGTGTACGGTGTCAGGACTGCCATATGCCGAAAGCTCCCTACCAGTTTGCAATAATGGGCAAGATGCATGAGGATGCACGTCTTCATCTGTTCCACGGCGCGCATGATCCCGGAAAGGTTCGTGGCACCATTGAGTTAAGGATCCAGCCTGATGTACGTCTTGCTGAACCCGGCGAAGATATTGTTTTCACCGTGGCCCTCTTCAACCAGAAAACAGGCCATAAGTTCCCGACAGGCTCAGTTGAAGACCGGATAGCATGGCTGCAAGTCGAGGCCACTGATGCCAAAGGGAATGTATATCATCTGGATGTTGATAAAAAGGGTTTCGAAGGCGAAGAGTATACAATCTCCGGAGACTATCTGGCTTACCAGGATCTTGGTGAACCGTTGAAGATAGCTGACTTCAAGGGCATTCAACGTGACGGCATCCCTGCCGGAAACAGGATATTCCGCATGCCATACTTTGATGAGCAGGGCAGAATGACAATAATGCAGTGGAACACCGCAACACAGGGAGTAGATTACCGGTTGGGGCCAAGGGAGACAAAAGTAGAAAATTTCACTTTCCGCATTCCGTATGATGCTGCACCAGGTGAAATGATAGTTAAAGCCGTACTGAACTATCAGCTTCTTGTAAAGCCTGTGGCCGACTTCCTGAAGGTGCCCTCTGAGGAATCGGAAATAATTATGGTCAATGAGCATTCTACAAAAGTTGAAATACTTCCCTGAGTAATATATAAGAACTACCCTGTAAAATATAAAATATGAAAAGATCATTTTATTATCAGGTCGCATCGCTGGCAGTTATTGCCCTTCTGGTAATTCCGGCAAAAACCATCGATGCCATTCCCGCCTTCGCACGGAAATACCAGATAAGTTGCCAGGTGTGCCATTCACCTGCAGCGCCCAGGCTTAAGGCCTTCGGTGATGAGTTTGCGGGAAACGGATTCAGAATGACTGAATATGAGTCACCAAGGTATTTCATCAATACGGGTGACGACAGGCTTTCGCTATTCCGGGAGCTGCCACTTGCCTTCAGGGTTGACGGGTTTGCGTCTTTGAACTTTGGCGACCAGGGAACCGTTGATTTCGCTGCCCCATTTGTGCTGAAGATCCTGTCCGGAGGTGAAATCTCTGATAAACTCTCCTATTATTTCTATTTTCTCCTTAATGAAAGAGGTTCTGTCGTCGGAGTAGAGGATGCCTTCCTTATGTACAAAGACTTTATGGGATCAGGCATTAATTTCTACATAGGACAATTTCAGGTATCAGACCCGCTGTTCAAGGGAGAACTTCGCCTGACACTGGAACCTTATCAGATTTATGGTGTCACGCCTGGAAATTCTACGGTAGACCTGAAGTACGACAGGGGGATAATTTTTGAAAGAGATTTTTCAACCGGGACGACTCTTTTTGGTGAAATAGTCAATGGGTACGGGCTCAGTGAGGCCAATGATGATTGGCTGTTTGACAAGGATAAGTATAAGAACTTCATGCTAAGAATCTCTCAGTCTATAGGGAAAAAGGTTTCCGTGGGCCTCTTCGGTTACATGGGTAAGGAGGTTCTTTCAGACTTTGACGGGCCGTTCACAAGTGAAATACGTATGTACGGACCTGATATCTCAATAAATTTTGATGAGAAGCTCATAATAAATGCGCAGTACGTTATGCGAACTGACTCAAAGGTGTTTCTGGAAGAATCTGACAGACACCTGAACGATGTTATGACTAACGGAGGTTTTGCGGAGGTAATATTTGCCCCCAAAGGTGATATGAGCAAATGGTATTATACAGGGCTACTGAACATTGTTGAATCTGATATTGATGACCTGAACTACAGATCTGTTACCTTTCATGCCGGACACCTTCTCAGACGCAATCTCAGGGTAGTCTCAGAGTTTACCTGGAAATTCTCAGGGGTATCATATGGCAAGCTGAGTGCCGGATTTGTATCAGCTTTCTGATGATTTTTCCAATGCAGCAATACTTGTGTACCCAAGTATGTATTGAGCCAATGACTTAAAGTGAAACCTCGGATGAAGCCCGCAGTGTCAGAAGCATAAACATGTGGGTTCCATCTGACGTATATCTATTAAAATAAATCCTGATGAAAAAAATTGTGCTTTTATTGTCAATCATTCTTCTTGTTTCATGTACAGGAAAGAAGGCTACAGAAACAACCCAGTACACCATTGACCAGTTCTATAAGAACATCAGGGTCAGCGGAGGAATATTCTCTCCTGATGAGACAAAAATTATCGTCAGCAGTGATGAGACAGGAATCTTCAATGTCTTTGAGATAACCATTGCTGACAATTCGAAGAGACAAATCACATATTCCGCTACTGAATCATTCTTTGCGGTTGCCTATGTTTACGGTACAGGTCAGATAATCTATTCAGCTGACAAGGGCGGGAATGAGAACAGCCATCTATATCTGCTGAATGAAGATGGCACCACCGTCGACCTTACACCCGGTGACGCTGTCAAAGTAGCATTTGCCGGATGGAGCACAGACAAAAAGACAATGTATTTCAACACGAACAAACGCGACCCTCAGTTTTTCGACCTGTGTAAGATGAGTATCAGTGACTGGAAGGAAGAATTGGTTTATAAAAATACCGAAGGATATGATATAGCCGGGAACACAAAAGACAGGAGCATTCTTGCCCTTCAGAAGTCAATTACAACCAGCGAGTCGCGCCTTTTTCTATTTGACCTCAGCACTGGCGGAACCATTGAGGTGTCAGAAGCTGATAAGCCGGGTTCATATAACGGGTCAGGATTCAGCAATGATAACAGCTATTTCTATTACACTACTGATGCAGGTAAGGAGTATGCTTATCTTATGAGTTACGAAATTGCAACAGGAAATCGCGCTGTACTTTATGAGACAGGCTGGGATGTGATTGGAAGCTGGCTGAGTGAAAATGAGAAATACAGGATTACAGGCATTAATGAAGATGCCAGGATCGCATTGAAAATTACTGATCTTACCACGGGGGAAGATGTTGCTTACCCGGCGATACCAGGAACAAACATAACCAATGTGAACATTTCCGAGAGTGAGAACCTCCTGTTGCTTGGATTGGGAAGCTCAAAGACCACAGGGGATATTTACATTTACAAATTCGGAGATACTGAAATAAAGAGGCTTACAAGTACAATGAATCCGGAGATTGATCCGGGAGATCTTGTCAACGCCGAGGTGGTCCGTTTCAAATCGTTCGACGGGCTTGACATTCCTGCTATTTACTACAAACCACTTGCAGCGGCGAAAAAAAATAAGGTCCCTGCTCTGGTCTGGGTACACGGAGGACCGGGAGGCCAGTCTACTGTCAGTTATAGTCCCCTTCTTCAATACCTTGCTAATCATGGATATGCTATCCTTGCGGTCAATAACAGGGGGAGCAGCGGGTATGGGAAGAGCTTTTACAAAATGGATGACAGGAACCACGGTGACAAGGATCTGCAGGACTGTGTATGGGGCAAGAAGTGGCTGCAGACTCTGGATTATATTGACACGGAGAAGATCGGAATAATAGGAGGGAGTTACGGTGGATTCATGACCATGGCTGCTATGGCTTTTGTACCTGATGAATTTAAGGTGGGCGTTAACTTTTTTGGTGTCACCAACTGGCTGCGGACACTGAAATCTGTCCCTCCATATTGGGCTTCATTTCGCGATGCTCTTTACCAGGAAATGGGTGATCCATTCACCGCTGACTCGGTAAGGCTCTATGAGATCTCTCCACTGTTCCATGCAGAGAATATCAAAAATCCGGTAATGGTACTTCAGGGTGCCAATGACCCAAGAGTACTGCAGGCTGAGTCTGATGAGATCGTGGCTGCCGTGAAAGCCAATAATGTTCCTGTTGAATATATCATCTTCCCTGATGAGGGTCACGGATTCAGGAAGAAGGATAATGAGATTAAGGCCGGTGCCCAGATACTTTCATTCCTTGATAAATATTTGAAAGGAGCAGGGAGCCCGGAGTAATTGATTTATTGGAAGATTTTTTATCGCAGTAGTGCTGCCAGCATAATCGAGAACGCAGATTTCATCGGTTCGGTAAGTTTGTAATCATTACCAGAGATACCTTTAAAGCAAATATAACATGAAAATCAGCGAGATGAGAGAAATCCTCACAGGGGCTTCTTGCCTTCAGGCTTAAAAAGACGTAATTTTGTACTATGTTAATCTGCATATCTCACAATGCAGACTCACTGTTCAGATAAGAGTTCAGAATATGGAGACAATGGCAGAAGGCGATACAAGACCTGAATGGATGAAAATCATCTCGAAGTACAACAAACCTGACCCACTGAAAAGCTGGTGGCAGCTGGTCAAATCCGTGGGACCATATATTCTTTTGTGGATTCTTATGGTATGGTCACTTTCAATATCATATTGGCTTACTTTATTTTTGTCTTTGTTTGCAGCCGGTTTTTTGGTTAGGATATTCATTATTTTTCATGATTGCGGCCATGGGTCATTTTTTAAATCCAGAAGGTTAAATACGATTATTGGCATTATTACCGGATTGCTGGTTTATACTCCGTACCATAGATGGCATCGTGATCATCATATCCACCACCAGACGGTTGGGAATCTTGATAAACGGGGTGTTGGTGATGTCAAGACCCTTACTGTGACGGAATATGAAAAACTATCAAAGTGGCAGCGTTTTTCATACCGCTTTTACCGTAATCCGTTCTTCCTTTTTGGAATTGCTCCGATGCTGTTATTTACAGTACAGCACAGGTTTACAAAGAGCTATATGTCAGCAAAAGAGAAGCTCTGGGTCTATTTATCAAACCTGGCTCTGGCGGCCGCAATAACACTTCTAATACTGCTTATTGGATGGAAAGCATTCCTGCTGATTCAGTTGCCGGTGCTGTATGTAGCAACCGTTCACGGGGTATGGCTGTTTTATGTCCAGCATCAATACAGGCATGTTGTGTGGACCGATACACAAAACTGGGATTACAAAACAATTGCCCTGAGCGGAAGCTCCCTATTTAAACTACCTCAATTTCTGAACTGGTTTACAGGTAACATTGGATATCATCATATACATCATCTCAGCCCTGCTATTCCAAATTATTATCTAAAGAAGTGTCATAATGAAAATCCTCTGTTCCAGCAGGTAAAGCCGCTTACATTTTTTTCAGCATTTGAATCACTTTTTTTAAGGCTGTGGGATGAGAAGAGCAAGAGACTGATAAAGTTCAGTGAGATTTAGAGTTGTCATTGCCCATACTTGTAATCATCAGGCTCAATACTCATACAGGTTCCGTTATAACAGTCTGTAGATGGAGTACCCCTCCTTTGCAGAGAATTGACAGGAATATTCTTCCATGGAATGAGGTCAGGAGATGTAAAAAGGTGAAATGATCCGTTATTAACCAGTACCGTGAGATTGTAAAAATCAGATTGAAAAGACTCCCTGAATTGTAGCACCTCCGGTTCTCTTCCGGCAAGAAGAGCCGCTCTTGTTAGACCCAGTTCGGACAGGCTTATGCTTGAAGGCACCGGATGATCAAACCATGATGCCGCTACCGGATGAAAGTCCTCTGAGACGGATTCAATCCAGATTTCCTTATTTTTAAATGACTTCAGATACACGGTCATTTCCTCCATAAGGTTATACCATGCGAGGTCATTTTCATAAAGCATGGTTATTGCTGTAAGTGTGGCCGCAGCATCAAAGAGAAAACTCTGTTCCTGCAAGATTCCCTGGAAATAAGAATGTCTGAGCACTTTGCCATTCCAGAAAATGTTAACCAGTTTTCGGATCATTAGAGAAGCTTTCTCTTCAAGATCAGGCCTTTCAAGATAGCGGCCGGCCTGGATCAAAGCTATTGCCGTAAGGGCATTTATTCCGCAAAGGATTTTTCCATCAGGTGCCGGCTGTCTCCTGGCCTTACGGACTGAAAGAAGCTTCTCCTCAATATTGTCCAAGGGTGTATCATTCATTCTTATAAGGTGGACCTTCCCTTCAAAGTTGCCTCCATTTTCAATTACATAAGTATTGGCAAGGGTTTCAAGTTCAGAGGGACTTAGTATTTCTTTCAGCTCATCATTGCTCCACAAATATGTTCCACCTTCGGCGTGTTCAGTATCAGCGTCATGGGCAGAGATATATAATCCGTCAACCTCAAAACTCTCCTGGAGACATCTTAAGATATTCTCTGCCATGGTTTTATATGCATTGTTGCCAATTACCCTGTATCCGAGCGAAAATGCCCATAGTACCATTGCCTGATCATAGAGCATTTTTTCAAAATGGGGGATTGTCCATGCACCATCAACACAGTATCTGAAGACACCTCCCTGGAGATGATCATTCAGGCCACGCAGCTGTATGGCATCCAACGTTTTACGGCACATGAATCTGGCTTCAGGAGTGTCATTAATGCCCAGTTGATAGAGCAGAAACAACAAGGTTGAATGAGGAGGAAATTTTTGTCTGTTCCCAAAACCTCCGTTTTCATTATCGAAATATGTTGAGAGGGTCTCTGAAAGTGAAGAGAGTTCTGCATAAGGGGGGTGGTTTTCTCCCGGATGGAAGGGAGAAACTTTTTCTGCATTCTCACAAAAATATTCGCTTATCATTTGTGCAACAGAAAGTAACGATCGCATGGCTGTTGTCGAATTGACCGGAGCATAGGTCAATGCAAAGATTGGGCGGATATCAGGTGTCAGGAACGCATTTAAGGGCCATCCGCCATTCCCATTCTGTCTGCTTATGAACTCTATCAGATACTGATCTATATCTGGTCGTTGCTCCCGATCTACCTTGATGCATATAAAATGTTCATTAAGGTAGTCTGCCGTATTTTTATCGGAGAATGCCTCAGCTGCCATTACATGGCACCAGTGACAGGTTGAATAGCCAACAGAGACAAACAAAGGTTTTGCCTCATTATTGGCATAATCAAGAACATTACGGCTCCATTCCTGCCACCATACAGGATTGGATGCATGTTGCAGCAGATAAGGTGATGAAGAGCCGTCAAGGTTGTTACGTCTGAATATAAGGGGATCCGGATTGTTTATGATCATTACCGTTTGGTTTCTGTCCAGTCAACAGTAACTATTATCTCATTTCTCCTGCCGAAAAGCTGAAATGGCGGATTGTAACCCAGGAATCTGAATTTTCCATGGCCGGTGATCCCTCTCTCAACCAGCATAGAACTCAACTTATCTGAATAATGGCGAATTTTACTGTCCGATGCATATCCACCAAACCTTATTGCAGCCACATATTCATCAGGAGCAGTATTAATGGATACATCTGAATTATCGGGTTCCGGTAAATTCTTTTCATTGTATGATGATGGCATCACGAAACTCATGGAAGAGCCGGAATCACTGATATCCATATGGACAGGAGAAGTCATTGATATCTTTGTGCCAGATGCATTCCCGCCGAAGATATATCCTGCAAGACTCCTGAAACCAGGACCGGACAGCTCCTTATATGTCCTTGCACCCGAATTAACAGTGGCCATGGTGGCCGACGGATAAAAACGTATCTCAAAGTCATTGTCAGAGTATACCAAACGGTAGTTTTGTTTTTCAGTTTTTGCTGATGCCATATTTGTAAGTGTCTGGGTTATTATTAAAACCAGACTTATCGATAAAATCAATATTGATCGCATATCCGGTGTTGTTTAAAGTTCTATATATCAACAATTATCAATGAGTTTAGTTCACTGATGATTAAACAATGCAGAGCTTCCGGGCAGCGGAAAAGGAGTGGATTGCTAAGACAGAAATGCTTTCAGTTCAACCACTGACCGTACAGGAAAAAGGTTATTATAGGAAGATTTACGAGGATCGAATACAAGGGATCCGGAGACAAGTATTTTATATTCTGAAAAGGTATTACTAAGTCTTTTCAGGTATTCAGTTGATGTTGTAAACGGAAGGTTTGACAGGGCTCCTGTAACAAGGTATTCCGGATGCCATAGTTCAACTACATCTGCAATTGCATTAAGGGGTGTTGATTGGCCCAGATACAAAACATCATGCCCAAGGCTTTTAATGATGTAAGTATAAAACAGCAGGCCCATTTCATGAAGTTCATTTTCAGGAAGGAATAAGACCACCTTCTTTCTTTCCTGGATTATCGCAGGTGAGAGGGAATCTATGGCTGCAATTAACCTTTTCCGGAAAATGTTTGAGATGAAGTGTTCTGCGCCAATATTTACGGACCCTGTTTGCCACATTATTCCTACTCTCTTGAGGAATGGAAAGACTACCTCGGTAAATGTGTTTTCAAAACCGGAATTGATGATTGACCTTAGCAGGATTTCATTGACAACATTCTCATTAAAGCCGGTCATGGCGATAATCAGCGAATCTATCTGATTATCCTTATTGGTGGTCTCCCGTGTGAGGGCAGTGACTTTTTCTTCAATCTCGGATCCGGAGAAGGTTGCGATCTTTGAAATTTTGATGCCGCCGCGGTAGAGAATGGATATATTTATTATGCGTCTGAGGTCATCGTCGTCATACCACCTGCGGTTTGTTTCTGTACGGTGAGGTTTGATGATCCGATATCGCCGCTCCCATATCCTTATGGTGCCGGACTTTATTCCTGTCAGCTTTTCAAGGTCGCTAAGTGTGTACCGATCCATTCTGTGAATGTTTCCGTTGATAAATATAGATGATTATTCAATAAGAGAGCAGGTTGGTTCACTATAAAAAAAGAATCTGCAGCTTTCAGGCTGCAGATTCTTATGATTTGAACTTATACTATTTGCCAGAAGGCAGGAGTACCTTGTTGATGGCATGGATGACTCCGTTTGAGGCCTGAACATCAGTTGCAACTATCATTGAAGTGCTGTTTATTGCAGGAGCCGGGGAGAGAGTCACATCAATAGGGCCATTGAGGGTCTGAACCGTACCTGTTGAAAGTTGTGTTGA
>JAQBHM010000052.1:0-3337 GCA_032127795.1 Bacteroidales bacterium
ATGTCCTGATGGTATTAGTCCTGTGTCTTTCTGCCATGGCCGGAGCCCAGAATACCCAGTCAACGGAACAGATAAGGGCACAGATGGCAAAGATCAGGCAGACCACGAACTGGGATGACCCTGCTGCTGCTGCAAAAGCAAATGCGGAGATAAAGAGACTGGCCGGTCAGCTGACCGGAGGTAAGTCACCTTTTACACCCCCTACCACGGGTAATTCACAGGCTCAGGCAGGCTCAGGCAAGCCGTCTGCAAACAGTGTCAGCACCAAAACTGCTGCCGCCACAAAAGAAAGTATTGTTGCGATTGCCAACAGGTTCTACAACAGGTCATACATGACTCTTGATGCGGTATCCAAAAGCCAGTTTGATCAGGATCTTAGAACAGCGGCCACTGAAGAGTTCAGTATTAATGCTGTAAAGAGGCTGGCAAGCATGGGAGGGACACTGATCTCCATGGGTGACGACCATAACCAGGCCTGCGTTTATATCACCTCGGCCATAAAAGCGATGCCGACAGATACCCTGAGCATTAATAATTTCGGCGCTTATCTGCGTATCATCGATTCAATCAATACTTCAATTCCGGTGCTGCTCTATGCCAACAAACTTTATGGTCAGAGTCCCATCATCCTTACACAGTTAGGTTGCAGTTACTTTGAGATTAACGATATGAAGCAGGCGGAGTTTTATCTAAAGGAGGCTCTGAGGAACGACCCTGACTTTGGACAGGCTCACACCGCGCTTTGCGATTTATACATAAAGCAAAACAGGCTTCAGGATGCAATCCTCGAATTGTTTGCCGGTGTTAAGGGAATAGGTTTCTCATACAGTCAGGCTTCCAAAAACTTTTCATATCTCAAGTCGCAGGCAGAGAACTCACCGGGCGGCGAAACAGAAAAGGAAAAATTCTGGAAAGAAACGAGGAATCAGATGAACCCTCCTGATGCACTTGCTTCGCTCGTGCCTGAGGTAGACCGGTTAAAAATGCCTGCTTTCGGTAACTGCGCAATGATATCAGACTGGATGGAAGGTGGTGGCTATGCATCTGCCGTTCAGGGCTATACAAGATTTCACGGCCAGCTGACGAGTTTCGTAAAGGAATTTCAGCAGGTACAGAATGAGATTCCGAACCTTCCCCCGAATGCTGTGCTGAGGGATTATCCGAATGAAAGATTCGCACTTGACTGTATTACTGAATATTTTTTCAAAGAATCCAAGGATGCCTCTGATGATTTTCAGGGTACAGTTGATGAAATCATAGATGGAATAAAGGCCGATGCAGAGGTCTATTTTCAGAATGCGGAACGGATTGTACAGGAGTATACGAAATGTACAGATGGTTGTGGTACTGATAATTATTGCATAAATGAATGCACCCGGGTATATTGTACCAGTGAATGCCCGGCTGCAAATAAATTTAACTCCCAGCTCCAGGGCCACTTTAATGATTACCTGGAGGCATTCAATGAGACACGTGATGAACAGAAGAGGATCCTCAATGACTTGTATGAGTTTACCGGTCAATGGTTTGCAAAAATTGAAAGTCCCTACTGGAGCAGGATCTATGCATACGAAATTCAGAGGGTCGCACTCACAATCATTGGAAATGCCTACATGGCCTATCAGCAGCCCTTTCCGGCACCTGTACATAATGTCTGCGGAACGGACTGTTCGCTATATGCCAATCCTTATCCCATCCCGCCGGAAGAAGTTGCTAAGAAAACGCCGAAAGCCAATAACTGTCCTCCGGATAAGAAGGTAGACATCGGTTTGGCTATGTGCAGCATAGCCTTTGACTGCGAAAGCGTGGAGTTCGGATGTTCCGCAGGTGCAGCTTTCTCACTGAAAAAGAACTTCATTAATAAAAGTACTACAGCATTCGTCGGTGTCGGCGCCGAAGCAGGTGCGGGTTTCGCAAGGGCTTCAGCAACAGCAGGATTTACAATGACAAGACATGCCAATGGCGACCTTGATGTAGGAGCAAAAGCCGAAGTAACCGGCAGGCTGGGACCTGTTGGAAAAAACTTCGAGGGAACCGTCACCGTAATGGAGGGATCCAAAGCTGACAGCAAAGATGTATTTGGATTATAGCACTGGTACCGTCCACCGGATTTAGTCATATGTGATTATTAAGCTATGTAATATGAAAATAAGAATATTGGCAATATGTAATATCTGTTTAACCGTTGTGCTGACAGGTAATGCCCAGGAACTTCCGCTTCTTACAGAGAAAGAGGGTACTTTCGAGATCCTCAGCCGTACTGATTATGTTGGCTACGACTGCAGATATACAAAAGCAGAAATAACTGCCAATCTCCAGAGGATAACCGACCTGGTCACCGTGATCAGACAAAATCCTGTCCTCGCTGAACTAAAAGGTTTTGAGGGCAGGGCAAGGATTTATAATCTCAACTGCAAGGAGGTCGGAGGTTACGGCATACCGGCAAGGATAAGTTTTGAGTTTGCCTCATGGTTCAGAAATAAGGACGGCACCCCGGCCAGGGGATTGATTGAACCTCCTGAATGGTCGCTCTACATCAACCAGGCTCAGCCCGGCTGGGGAGCTTCATACGGCCATGACACAAAACGAGGTTACTTCACCGCACCACTGAATAAGAGAACTCCGGAGCCTGGCATCGACGTTTATGACGGTGAATGGTTCATTATTTATGACCCCTCCAGACCACCCTACTGGATACCGGTAACAGTCAATGAAGCCTTCGCGGCTGTCAGGGAAAATATGAAGAATGAAAAAGATGAGATCGCAGCCTCCTATCTGAAAGAATTTATTGAAAAGGAATGGCAGGAAATACCTGAAAAGTACCGTGATGAACCTGCATACTTCGGTGGCGGTATTTCAAGAGTGACTTACCAGCCCGGATACGGCGGGCAGGATAGCATTTTTCCCCGGATAGTCAAGGTGAATCCAGAATACTGGAACAGACAACTGCCGAAATCAGCAATCCAGATAATTAACCTTCATGCAATCCAGGATAAAGAATATCTGCGTAAACTAAAAGAGGAATACCTGGAGAAAAACAGCACCAGTCATGACCTGAAACGCTTTGAAGAGTCATTTAATCTTGATGACATAAGCAGGCTCCTTCCACTGGTCGGCAAATAGATGAACAAAAAAACACTGACAGGTGAAGTAAGAATCCGGTTTTCAGATAATAACTATCCTATTCTTAATTCTTAATTCTTAATTCTTCCAGGTAGCCCGCCATCTCCTCCTGCATCTCCCGGGCTTTTTCACCGGCAACGACTGCGAACCGTTCGCTGCTGTCAGCAAAGATTATCGCGCGTGAGGAGTTGACGAGCAGGCCGCAGCGGCTGTT
>JAQBHM010000053.1:0-8082 GCA_032127795.1 Bacteroidales bacterium
TAAAGAGTCAGATCGAATCCTATCAGAAGATCGTAATATGACATATTGAAAATACCGTCATCACCGTTAAGGTAAGAATGGACAAAAATGACGTTTACCCTGTCTGACTGGCTGTTTTCCAGCTTCTCTTTTCCGATGAGGCTGATAACAGGGTCCGCATTCATGTAATGCAGACCGTGTGTCAGGTACCTGTCCCCTCCCTCTATAAGCGTTCCCTCATTTAATGCATTAATG
The DNA here is from genome assembly GCA_032127795.1 of Bacteroidales bacterium. Lineage (GTDB taxonomy): Bacteria > Bacteroidota > Bacteroidia > Bacteroidales > VadinHA17 > SR-FBR-E99. Next base: position 235 of record JAQBHM010000053.1, read on the forward strand.
AGGTCCTGTCTGGGACCTTTGTGATACGCCGGTACCAGGATGAAAGCTATACACTGGCGCTGGCTGTCCGGCTTATGGTTTACTTCACTCAATGCCTCCAGGAAAAGATCTAACCCTTTGTTCCTGAACTCATACCTGCCGCTTGTTGACACCAGTATTGTGTCCGGCGGCATGGGATATCCCAGGACAGTCGACGCAACTTTCAGAAGCTTTTTGCGTGCATCACTCCTACTCTTGCCAAAATCATCCGCACCGGGCACAAATGAATCCTCAAACCCGTTTGGAGTAATTACATCAGGTTCCTTGCCAAGGAAAGCAGTACACTCACGACCGGTAATGGCACTGACGGTTGTGAATACGTCAGCCTCTGCTGCCGTAAGCTTCTCCAGCGACTGCTTTGATACTACGTTGAATTCACGGGCTGTATGCACGGGATTGTACTCGGAGAGCTTACTGTAAAGCTGCCGGCTGTTGCCTGCAATGCTCCTGCCAAGGACAGTGGCATGAGTTGTAAATGATGTGGCTATCCATGGAGCATACTTCTTTAGATGAAGTACCCCTGTGCCCGTCATCCATTCATGAAACTGCGCCACAATACGTGGATAGTCACGGTGAAAAGCCGAAAAGCTCTCTATTATCTTTCCTGCAGCATACCCGAAAAGGGCAGGCTCTACATAGTCCCACTGGCCTGAAATACTGTCAAGCTTATATGTCTCCCAGAAACGGGAAAAAATTTCATTCTGCTGACCGAAATAAGGCGTAAAATCCACAAGCATGACCCTTGGCTCTCCTTCAATATTCCACCGCCCGGTCCTTACATTTATCCCCTCAAGAGAGGCTGCCGTTTTCCATGGCAGGAACATCGAATCATCCGGAGTAAATTCCGGGTTTGTCTTTTCATCACGCCATACATCCGGCCCGATAAGAACATAATTGTCGCCAAACTCTTTCTTTACATTCAGTGCCTTGGTCGAAATGACGGTATGAATGCCTCCCACCTTATTACAAACCTCCCAGCTTGTCTCAAACAGAAAATCTGCTTTCATTGTATCCTCCTAGTTATCAATATTTTACCAAAGAGAAAGTAATTATTCCCTCCGGAAATTCGGTCACAAATCTAATCTTTCTTTTTATCTTTTCTTAACCGTCACTTTGGCGGCGGCCTTTCGTACCACCGGTTTTTTAACGGGTATGCTCTTTTTCACTGCAGCCTTTTTTGTCACGGCAGCGCTCTTTTTCACTGCTGCTGTCTTTTTAACCGGAACCGCCTTTTTTGCCGCTGCAGGTTTTTTCACTGCTGCCGGTTTGTCAGCCTCTATAACCTTACGTACAGATTTGGTCACCGGCTTCCCTGCCTTTTTCTCAAGACTCGATAACTTATCTTCGAGTTCCCTGATCAGCGCTTTGTTGTTTTCAATGGTTGAGGTAAGGGTGTTGACCTTCTCATCATGGTCATTGAGGGGGCACACACTGTTAAGCCTTAATTCATAGTCGCTGAGAACATTCATGTAATTCATGAATGCCTGGTAAGGATTTTCATAGGGATTAAAATAGGCATGGACGGCACCGTCAGAAAAGAATTTTGTTGACATATAATAAAAGTGGTCACTGGACTGCAGATAAACCCAGTCACGGACCATCTCTTCCGATCCGCACAGTGCTACCCTGTCAGCCAGGCTGTACAGCTTGCTGACAGCAGCTGTCTGCAGTTCATTACCCGTCCAGGCCGTCAGGTCTCTCTCCTCATCAGCCCATGATATAGGTGAGGGAACATGAAGCACCGAGACCGGCTGATAATGGTCAGCCACCTCAGATACAGTCATGAAATTGAAGGGTGTTTTTTTGATTATAAGGTCAGGAAGATGTTTCAGGAAGTCAAGTATGCCCGTCTCTTTCTTATGATGTTCGCCGAAGGTCTCATAATCCATGAAGATGTTAACGATCTCCGAAGAAGGTGCAAGACCCTTAAGCCATGATGCATACTTTTCAGCCGTCAGCGGATAACTGCTCCAACCCTTGTTTGAGAACCGGAATGAAATGTCATCACTGAGGTTAAAATTGCGCAGCAAGACCTTCAGACGCGGATTGATGGCATTGCAGTAAAGGTAGTTCGGCGATTTCCATCCCAGGATATGTTTTGCTCCCTCGGTAACGGTGGCTTTGTAGCCCATCTCCGCCATCCAGCTGCCTATCTCATCTGAGTAGATCAGCTCCGTATTTCTAATTGAAGTAGGTGCAACACCAAGAAATTCAACCATTTTATCATTATGCACCCTTACCTGTTTCATGAAGGTCTCCTTGCTCACCAGGGAGGCCAAGGAGTGTGAGTTTGTCTCTCCAAGGAACTCCACATAGCCTGTCTCTGCCAGCTCCCTGAAGGAGTCAAGCACCTCGGGCGCGTAAAGCCTTAGCTGGTCAATAACAATACCTGTCAGCGAAAAGGTGACCTTGAACTTCCCGTTGTGCTTTCGTAAAAGGTCGAGCAGGATCCTGTTTGCCGGCAGGTAACAGTGTGCAGCAATCTTTCTCATGATGGATTCATTCGTGAAATCATCATAGTAATAATGCTCAATCCCCATATCAAAAAAGCGATAGCGTCTCAGCCTGAATGGCTGATGAACCTCGAAATAGAGGCAGATGGCTTTTTTCTGCGGTGTACTCATATCTTTTATCTTGACTGTTTCAATACCTCTTTGTAAATACTCTTAACATGTTTTGCCGCTTTCTCCCATTTGAGTTTTTCAACCTCCTCTTTCCCGTTCATGATAAACATATTGGAAAGGGCGGGATAAGTAAGTATCCCGTAGATAGCATCGGCCATGGCTTCTATATCCCAGAAATCAACCTTTACAGCATGGGTAAGCAATTCAGCCACCCCGCTCTGTTTGCTGATTATCACAGGCACATTTGACTGCATTGCCTCCAACGGAGATATGCCAAAGGGTTCAGATACTGATGGCATAACATATACATCACTCATGCCCAGCATTGTAAATACGTCATTCCCGCGAAGGAACCCTGTAAAATGAAACCTGTCAGTTATACGCAAAGCTGCTGCCCGCCGCATCATGCGTTCCATCATATCTCCGGAGCCGGCCATGACAAACCTGACATTGGGCATCCTTTTCAGTACCATTCTGGCAGCCTCGATAAAATATTCGGGGCCCTTCTGTAGGGTAATGCGACCCAGAAAAGTAACAACCTTGTCATCAAACCCTCTCACAGGCTTTGCTACCTCAGAAAAGTGCAGCGGTTCAACAGCATTATATACCGTCTCCACCTTTTCAGGATCTATGTTATACCGGCTGATGACAATATCGCGTGTGAGGTTGCTGACCGTGATTATCTTGTCGGCAGCATCCATCCCCTCCTTTTCCATATTATAAACCACAGGATTGACATTGCCGCCGCTACGGTCAAAGTCAGTTGCATGGACATGTATAACAAGCGGTTTCCCTGATACCGCCTTGGCTGCTATCCCTGCCGGATACGCAAGCCAGTCATGCGCATGGATGATATCAAACTCCTCTTCTGTGGCAATAATCTGGGCAACAACCGAGTACTTATGAATCTCATCCATAAGCGTGGCACCGTAGCTTCCTGAGAAGTCCACCTTCCCCTGGTCATTCATCTTTACCAGGACATCCGTCTCAGCCACCTCACCGCGGGTTATTTTCCAGAAATCCTCAGGGTCAGTATAAGGAACCAGTTTGGAAAAGACCTCTATCTTTTCAATCTGTTTGAGGAAGAGATTGAACTTTACCTTTTTGAATGCTACAGCGACTGTATTTGCGCCAATGAGACGGACAATACTCTGATCCTCATCACCGTATGCTTTTGGCACAACGAATATCACCTCCATATCCCGCTGTGCGGCGAGTCCTCTTGTGAGACCATAACTCGCGGTACCGAGTCCACCCGCTATATGAGGCGGAAATTCCCATCCAAACATCAGTACACGCATATCACTCTGTTTTTGCTTTATACTTTGTATCAATCAGGGTAAGTATCCTGAGTATCTCGCTCACGCTCCATGCCTGGGAGATGGCACCTCTGGGAGCATGGGGCGGGTCTCCGTCATAAATCTCCGATATCGTTGAGATACCTGCTTCTGTCAGTGTCTCCTCGAACCCGGTGATAAGTTTTCTGACTCTTGATACGCCTCCCTCGCCATATACTTTCAGCCATCCGTCACAGAAGGGGCCCATGAGCCAGGGCCATACCGTGCCCTGGTGATAGGCACTGTCACGTTCCTCCTGGGTGCCGACACACTGCCCATTGTAACCCTCCTCGGCAGGCGACAGGGTACGCAGACCCCTGGGTGTCACCAGTTCCCGGTTTACAAGGTCAAGCACGCTCTTCTTCTGGTCTGAACTCAGCATAGAATAAGGAAGCGATGTGGCAAAGACCATATTGGGCCTTACCTGCATGTTGCGTGCTTCATCGTCTCTTACATAGTCAGCAAGGGATCCGTGTTCCTCATCCCAGAAAAGATCAATAAATGATGTGCGTATTAATTCCGGAAGAGGCTCCCACTCTTTTATGAACAGCTTGCTGCCTCCTCCGCGGGCACAATCCAGGGCGAAACATACTGCATTGTACCACAATGCATTTATCTCAACGGCATAGCCGCCGCGTGGTGTCACAGGAACCCCGTTGACCACGGCATCCATCCATGTAAGCGCCTTGCCCGGAGCATCAGCATAGATGAGACCGTTTGTTCTCATATGTATTCCGAAGGCCGTCCCGTTACGGTATGAATCAAGGACATCCTTCATTGCAGCACCGTAACGTTTCCATGCTTCCGCCGGCTTCAGACCGTAGCTGTAAAGAGCCTGGAAAAACCACAGAGGCGCATCAACGCTGTTAAACGCGGGGTTATCATCACTGCCCATGTTGGGAAAAAGACCTCCCTTCATGCGGCGCACCTGGGTGTCCAGAACGGAAGCATAAAGATCCTCAGAAGTGCGGGCCAAAGCTATGCCGGGAAGCGATATGAAGGTGTCACGCCCCCATGAACCAAACCAGGGATAACCGGCAATAATATTAGTGTCCTCACCCCGCTTCTCAATAAACTGATGAGCTGCATTGCGCAGACAGTTGTTGAAATTACTTCTGGCAACCTTGCTGCCTACCGTATGCGCAAACTTAACCTTGAGCCCTGCAGCCTTCTCCTCCTTCGTAGATGCCGAAAAGACAATCACATCACCCTTTGATGCCGTCACTTCAAAAAAGCCGGGAACAAATAGGTCTTCCGAAAAGTCATAGCCCCGCTTCTGCTCCTCAGTGTATTCCACACCCAGGTGCCAGTCAGGAAAAGGCACAAACTCCGACTTGCAGGAAAGCTGCATGTTAAGCCACGGAAAACCCTCGTACATCCTGATCCTGATACCTTGATTTATCGGATCAACACGGGTATTGGCATCCATGTTGGCATGAGTCAGCTGATGAATATTGCGAAATGCCAGGAAGGGCCTGAACTGAAGCTTTACAGGCTCATCAGCCTCTAAAATTGTGAACCTGTTTAGAAACTGCTCCTCATAATGAACCAGGATCCTTTCCTGCTTCAGAAAAACATTGCCAACCCTGTATGTCATTCCGGGAATGTCCTGAATATCAAAATCTTCTATGTACTTATGCCCTTTGGGACTGTAATTGTCACCGTGATACTTGCGGATACCCGTATTAAAACTTTGCCCGTTACTTACCACGGTTAGATCAAGCGCTGACAACAATACATGCCTCTCTCCACCCAACTCATCAACCGGACAAACCAGGAGCCCATGATATTTCCTCGTATTACAGCCGACAATCGTTGTGATTGTGTAACTGCCGGCCCGGTTGGTGCGCAGTATCTCGCGGCTTAGGGAGTATTCGAGATTTACTACCTGAGCCTTGTCAAACTTAATATATCCCATATTATTTAGGGTTACGTGTTAAAAATTAAAGTTTATAATTTACCAAAAATTATGTCTAAATCCAACTAAAAATCATAAAATTAAACCGTCCATGCCGGTAACCCTTGCAGATGCAGGCCCCCGGAGCCAAAAATGAATATCTTTGCATCGCTTATCGGTTAACGTTGGCGAACCAGTTATGTTTACAAAGTTATTCATTTAAAATCCGGCATATGTGTTTCATATCAAATAGTCTGAGTCGTATTGTCATTATTATTTTTTCAGCTGCTCTCCTGGCTGCCGGATGCAGCAGGGAAAAAGTCACAATAACAGGCAGCATAAGAGGTGCAGGACAAAATGAATATCTTCTCCTGCAGGAGGTAAAACCGGGCATTCTTGAACCTGTTGATTCACTGGTACCCCCAGCTGACGGAAGGTTCAGTTTCACTGCCACAACACCCTGGCCTTCTTTCTTCCTGCTATCCATGGGACCCGATAACTTCATGACCCTCCTGGTCTCACCCGGTGAGAAGATCACTGTCAATGCCTTCAGGGACTCATTGGCTCTGCCTTACTCTGTTTCCGGATCTGAAGGAACAAATGTGATCCTCAGGTTCAGGAAAGCACATGATAAAGTCATCAGGGAACTTGATGTGCTCACGAAAGTGTATGATAACAGCCTGAAAAACAGAAACCTGCCGCTGATAATGGACAGCCTTGACAGGAAAGCTGCAGCCGTTGTAGCTGACTTCCGGTTGCAGGCAGAGAACCTGCTTGATGAAAACAAAAAATCAATGGCTGCACTGTTCCTGCTTAACCAGCAGATAGTTCCCGGATTGCCACTCTTTGACCCGGCGAAAGACCCGACGCCTTTTCTCAGCGTTGACTCCGCATTGTACGCATTATACCCTGAATCGGACCTGGTCATCGACCTCCACTCTTTCGTGGCCTCACTGCGCAGTACATCTTCTTCCGCAGATAAGGAAACCGGTGGATTCAGACCCGGAGAGACACTCCCCGATATAGCACTGCCCGGCCCCGCAGGAGATACCCTGAAACTCTCTTCCATGCGCGGTAAAATAGTCCTTGTCGATTTCTGGGCAGCATGGTGCCCCCCATGCCGCGAAGAAAATCCAAACCTCGTCAAAATGTACGACATGTATCATTACCGGGGTTTTGATATATTCCAGGTATCACTCGACATGAACAGGGAGGACTGGACTAAAGCTATTGAAAATGACAGACTTGGAAGATGGAAGCATGTCAGCGACCTCAAATACCGTGATTCTGAAGTGATAAAAATTTTCGGCCTGACAGGGATCCCTTATAACTTTCTTATCGACCGCGAAGGCAAAGTCATTGCCTCTAACCTGAGAGGTGCACAGCTCCAAGACAGACTCGGGGAAATCTTCTCGCAGCAGTAGCAGTATTTTTTACTTTATTTGTACCTGAAATCAAATTAACTGATGAAACCCTCTTATTGCCAATACACAAATTCATGTGAAAATGATTCACTGAAACCTGAGGGCTACATCATATCATTGAAAATAAATTAAATACGGATGAACAGATATCTTTTTGCGATAGTCCTGGCGGCAGTGATTACAGGATGCAACAATGACAGCAAGGTAGTGATCAGGGGAACTTTTAATGAAAAGAAAGAGGGAGTTGTATACCTGGAACAATCGGAAATAGACACTAAAACGCTCATTGATTCGGTAACAGTTAAAAGAGGTCGGTTCACTTTCACCAGGGATATCAGCGGACCTGAGTTCTTCCAGGTAGGTGTCAGCAATACAGATTTCGTCTCACTGCTGGCAATGCCGGGAGACAGGATCAGCCTCTCCTTTGGTAAAAGCCCTCTTGTAAAAAGTTATTCAGTTGCAGGCTCTGAAGAATCAGAAAAGCTTAAACTGCTTGATGAACAACTCCTTTATACCCTCCGGAGCCT